>JBGSUZ010000032.1:0-3985 GCA_041753235.1 Acidaminobacteraceae bacterium | reverse complement strand
GCTTGTTAAAGTGCGTCAAAAATCAAGTCCTCCCTAATAGGCTCCAATCGGACATCCGCAAATGAACACAAGATAGACCAATAAGTGCGAACAAAGGTGGTGCTGCAATCTAATTTCTTAGATTTGCAACACCACCTTTTCTCTATACTGAAATGATTAATTTTATAAATCTATTTCATTTCTGATTGATTCACTCTGCTAGGGGTAAAATTCTCTCATAGAATTAAAATATACTGAGGGAGGGAATTGCGATGAACGGCAAGGGAAAAATTAGCATTCGTAACAAAATAATGCTCGCTACATTTATCTGCACTACTTTAATATTCCTCGTTATGGGCTACTTGATTAATACGAGGGTCAGCTCTCAACTTGAAAATTCTGTTCAGGAAAATCTGTTCAAAGATTCACAAATTGTTTCAAAAGAAATTGATGTATTCTTCCAAAATATGGCATGCTCATCTCTCAAATGCAGACGAATCAAGATTTGATACAAATCGTCAAGGACTATAAGGCCCGACCAGATAAGCGTAAGAATCCAAACTACAAAAAAGTCACAGACACCTTGCTAAGTATCAAAAATACAGATAAAAATATTGGTTTGGTTTGGCTAGGGGTCAACGCACCTAGCGATTTAATTACAGACATGCCAGAATACGATGCAGCTGTTGACTGGGTTATTACATCTAGACCTTGGTATAAAGAAATGGCTGCTGCTGGGGGCATGATTTACTCTGACCCTTACGTTGACTCAGTAACAGGTAATGTTGTCATTTCAATTGTCTCTCCTATTTTTGATAACAACGAGATTATAGGAAACGTTGGTATTGACCTTCAAATTACCGATGTCTCGAATTTTGTAACCAGCTATAAAATTGGACAATCCGGCTACCCTATCCTTATTTCTAAAATTGGTACTGTTGTCGCCCATCCTGACCCTGAGCAAATTATGAATGCTAACCTGACACAAATGGAAGGGGCTCTCGGTGAGCTCGGCAAAGAAATGATTGCAGGTAAAGAAGGCATTGCAGAATATACCTATCAAGGCGTAGACAAATATTTCGCTTATGTGCCTATTAGTGCTAACGGTTGGTCTGTCGGCTGTACTGTACCTAAATCTGAAACACAGGCCGAGATTAATTCATTTATCTTTACCAACACTGTTGGTTTTATCGTTGCAATTTTAATTTTATTAATCGTTATTTTCATTACGCTTACAAGAACACTCCGCTATGTTAACGCATTAGTAACCCGTATGAATTCATTTGCAGAAGGTAACTTAAGAGAACAGCATGCGATTCACTCTAATGACGAAATTGGTTTAATTAGTGAAACCTTCGCCAATGCTTCTGACTCTCTTAAATCAGTCATTGGTGAAGCTTTAGAATCTTCAAATTATGTCAATGATGCCTCTAATAAAATGGTTGAAATTTCCAACGAATCAAAACTTGCTTTACATGAAGTCAGCCGTGCAATTCGCGAAGTAGCAGACGGCACTAGCGATCAAGCTAACCAAACAGAAAGCAGTGTTAACGAACTACACATCCTCTCTAAGGAAATTGAGTCCATTGTTAACCGTACAGAAGAAATTTATGCGAAGACACAAGACGTTCACGCTTTGTCTAATAACGGTACTAAGATTCTTCACGAACTCAATACGCAGTCTGAAGCCAATCAAAAGTCCGTTAATACCATTAAGGGCATTGTCCTTGAAATGGATCAGTCTTCAACTGAAATTTCAACTATCGTCAATATGATTAACTCTATTTCTGAACAAACCAATCTCTTAGCCCTAAATGCTTCTATAGAAGCTGCCAGAGCAGGAGAAGCTGGTAGAGGTTTTGCTGTAGTTGCTAATGAAATTAGAACACTTGCTGAGCAAACTAATAAAGCCACAGACGAGATTCGTGACAAAATTACGCGTATTCAAGATCGTTCCCGTATTGCAGTTCAACAAACTGAAAACTCCGAAGCTATCGTGGTCAAGAATGTTGAAATAGTAGGACAAACCGAGCATATCTTCAAAAATATCCTTGAAAATCTGACCGCACTGTTCGATATTGTTGATTCTTCAAAGACTGCTGCACAAGTCGTTCGAGAACGCAAAGACGAAATTATTAACTTCGTTGAAAGCGTTTCTGCTTCTTCTGAAGAAACCTCAGCTACTATGGAGGAAATGAGTGCCTCAACAGAGGAACAACTCGCCATCATGGACAATTTAAACATTGAAGCTGAAAAACTTAGAAGCTTGGCTAATAGACTTCATAAAGTCCTTGAACACTTTGAAATTTAACCCCCTATAAAAAATAAGAGAGGCCTTGATGACTTTTTAGTCGTCAAGGCCTCTCTCGTTTTTATCAATATATCGTTAGTACTTTAATACTTGATCTGCTCAAGGTATCGTTTGACACCACCCCATAGCAGTCCGTTGCAACAAGCGTCGATAGATTTTTCAGGTTCTCTTTTCTCAAGTTGCTTTAGCTCGCTTATGTCATATTGACCGAGCAACCACCTCTTAAGTTTAGGCGCTTCTATCGCGCGAACGGGACAGCTGTAATAGCATTTTAGACACATTTGACAGTGGTTCTCAAAAACGGGTATCCCTTTGGTTTCATCCATATGTATGTTTTGTACCGGACAATACTCTACGCAGTGCCCACAGTGAGTGCAGCGCTCAGTGATTCTAAAATAACGAGAGGCATTTTGTGCCTTACGTTGTTCTATCTCTGAAAAAAAGCGTAGCCAACAAGTGCTCAACTTAAGTCTGTCTCTTCGTCTAATGCCTTGCTCCAAGTCTAATAGTATATCTTTGAGTTTAAAGGGTATAGCTCGCATGAGGTAAGTTACTAAGTCCGGTTCTGCTTCTACAAATATATTAGGTGGCATAACAAGCATACGCTCATAAATAACATCATAGCCTTTTTTACTCAGTTGCTCTATGACATACCGCCTACAAGAAGTATTCGGCCAAACTTCTCCACCACCTGACACAGACAGCACGACTACTTTGACCAAATCTACCTTTGGCAAGTGTTCCAGCCATTCTTTTACAATTTGCGGCTCTGCCATAGCATAGACTGGGAAGAGTAAAAAAAGTCTATCGGTTGGAACTTCCGTTTCATTCATTTCTTCGCAATAATGACCGCTTATACACTCGCTTATAGACATGGACAATGAAAGTTTTGCACTTTGCAGCAAAAGTAAATGTAGCTGCTCTGCAATATGTTTAACCCCACCTGTTCCGCTAAACCAAGCAATTTTATCGATGTTTTGGCACTTAAGTAATTTTTTTGTTTCCCAAGTGAATATATCCGTTTCAAGTGCCTTGCCTCCTGGATACTGCATGATTGTCTCTATGTAATCAGGCTCTAAATGTCTGTAAAATCCATTAGACTTAAGCTCTCGCCAATTATAAAGCATTAAGGACTTCACACCCAGTTCTCGGTATTCAATCGCCATTGCCGTCATCAATTTGCGACCAACCCCTAAGCCTCTAGCCTTTTTAGAAACAAAGAGATAATTTAGCTCTACCGCATCCATCTGGCTGCCTAAATCCGCCATGCTGCCCATAACCATTCCTACTGGTACTTGGTCTATATAATACAGATAACCCGCACGATAATCTTCTGTTGGTTCGAAAAACCACGCTACAATAGCCTTTAAGTCTGTGTTGTAGTCATAGGTTTCTAACTTCTCCGTCGGGAGAATTTCGACATAGTCCTGAAGATAACATTCACAGCGAATGCCAATGGCTTCTTCAATGTTCTCTTTGGTGATACTGCACATATGATCTTTAACATGACGTTCCATTATGCATTCCTCCCAACCTATTCAAGACTACAATACCTTATATTGCCACCTATATGATCGAGTAGGAGGCTGACGATTAATTCGTCAGCCGTCCTCTCACACCACCGTACGTACCGTCCGGTATACGGCGGTTCGTTAAACTAACTGTACTTTCTTGTACATTGTAGACATGCTGATA
>JBGSUZ010000031.1:0-3005 GCA_041753235.1 Acidaminobacteraceae bacterium | reverse complement strand
CTTCAAGTCTTCGAAAGCCTTCTTCGTTTCTTGAACCATTGCTTTATGACTTTCATCAAATGGTACATTTCCAGCCCCTGTTAAAATATGAATCTCCATATTTTGATTGACGATGCTTTTAATAACAGGCTCATAATTTTCTTTTTCTACAGCCTCTAAATCTGCCTTAAAGGCGGTTGCATCGTAATCAAGACCATTAGCTGTTGCGTGTTTTTTCAAGGTATTGGCATGAAAATCAGGTGATTCTTCCTTCGGAGTCATCGCCTCTAAATCACTTGCTTCAAAAATGGATACCGTATAAATACCTAAGCGCTCTATCAGTCCAATTTGACGTTCGGAGAGCTCATTACCAACTACCAACAGTTCAACGCTGCCATCTACACTAAAGATGGACTCTGCCAAAACCATACCGGATTTTACATCTCTTATGTTCAGGAGCTTCACTCGACTCACCTACCTATGATAAAATCATTCCCAGCCTTCTTCTTGGATCATTGATCCCAAGGCGAGTACTTCTTCTAAATCTTTTATCAGACCGTCTGGGATAAAATCAATCTCCATAACCGCCTCAAAACCACTATCTTTTTCCTTGATACTGACTATGGTGCCAGTGACATTGTGCATTTTATCGCTAGTGCCAATATTTACAGCAATTTTAGTCTCTTTTTTTACATATTTATTTAAAAACAGTGTAATTCGATCGTCAAAGATGTCATTTAGGTCTACCACTAGTGGGGTTACGACCTCGGAGTACTGTCCATTATAGTACATAACGCCACTTTGTCCAGCAGTTTCAACTGGAGTGAGTTTCTTAGTGCTCTGTGTCATAAAAATCCCACCTTTCTATTGCATATGTACCCATATTGTATCATAAAAATTTTAAAACGCTTTATCTTTTTCTGATTTTTGACCAGGTCGTTCCTATTAAAATCAATGTACCTATGACAATCATAATGAATGGAAATACCAAGTCTTCGTTGCGTGCAAAAAAAGTACTGTAATTTACCAAAAATAGAAACACTGTAAACCCGTAAGCGCCTAGTGAAACCAACGCTGCCCACTTCACGTTATGCTTATAAATTCTGCCGATCCAGTAAATTGCTAGAAAAGCAGTGCCCCCTGCAAAGAAAAATCCCAAATCATCATATCGCCCTAAGTTCGTTATCTCTGAAATGATTTCCCAGATTCCTAAGGAAACCAAGATACAGCCCGGAATTAGAAAGCCAACGTTCTTTTTGGGTCCAATAAAATTGCCAAAATAAGCTGCTAAGAAACAGCCGCCTATGACTAACAGTGTTATATCCACTTGAACATGATAAAAATTTGTAAGCATTAAAACCAGTCCAAAACCAATTAATCCAAAGCCAAGGGTTTTCGTATTCATGTGATGTCCTCCTTCTCGTTAAGAGCTTTAGTTGTCTATTCCCATGTGCTGTCCCCATCCACATAATGAACTTGCTTTGGAAGCTGAATCTTAAAGACAGTGCCTTTACCGAGCTCACTCTCGCAGGCAATACTACCTTCTAGCACATTGGTAATCATGTTGTGTACAATATTTAAGCCTAAGCCCGTGCCACCTTTAGAACGCTTGGTTGTGAAAAACGGATCATAAATTTTATTTAGCGTCGCTTGAGTCATGCCCACGCCATTATCTTGAATCATTAAGCTGACAGTATCCTCAAACTCAAAAACCTCAATACGTATAAACCCGCCATCTTTTCCTTCAAATCCATGAATTAATGCATTTCGAATTAGGTTGGAAACTAAGTGCACCACTGCTCCAGGATAGGATTTGATGGTCAAATCCTCCTTGCATAAAAATTCAAGACTTACATTGGCATTTCTGAGGTCAATGCTAAACGAGATAATAATATTTTTTATCACTTCATATACGTTAAACGTCCTGAGATCCATGTTTTGGTGATCCGCTGAAATCTGCTTGAAGTTAAAAATTAAGTCCGATGCAATGTGAAGGTTCCTTGCTATAATATCGGCACCTGATTCTAATTCGCCCAACATTTCTACAAATTCTGAACGTTTTATATTATTACTTTGAACTTTCTCACTCATGTTCTTGGATACCCCTACGATATAAGTCGCTGCCGTATAAGCATTGCCTAGCGGAGTATTCATTTCATGGGCTACCCCAGATACCATTTGCCCCAGTGCCGCCAGCTTTTCATTTTGAACAATTAGACTCTGAGCTTCTTTAAGATTTTCGTATGCTTCAGACAACTCAAGGTTAGTCCCTTCAAGTTGTCTCGTTCTTTGACGCACCTGCCGCTCCAAGTTTTCATTCAGTCTTAAAATATCTTGATTGCGCTCTTCAATATCTTGTTCACGCATACGGATGTTGTCAATCAATATTCTAAACGACTGGCTCAACATGCTGATTTCAACGTAACGACTATCAATTGGCGTTAAGTCATAATTGCCTTTTGAAATTTCTAAGGCATTTTGCTCGAGCAGGTTTAAGTCCATTGTGATGGCATTTAACGAGCGTAAGTTTAGCCAATTCACCAAGAAAATCAAACATACCGAAACTGCTAATATTGAAGCAAGCAACATCGCTGTTGGGAGCAGGTAATCTGATAAAGATTGATACACGATAATTTTCCAGCCTTTGCCTTGTATTTCTGAGACATACGGCAGATAGAAACTCCCTTGATAACTTGTAATGAAGTCGTGCTTATTATATTGAATATAGCTGTCAAATACCCGACTTTTAACTAACTCTGCATTCTGATTAATCAGATAGACACCACGCGCATCTGTGATTGCAATCTCACTCTTTTCTGAAAGTCTAAAATGCTCTATGGATTGGCTAACGTCTTTTAAGCTGAGCCTTATTACGACAATATACTGTTCAAACCGTTTGCTGACATATGCGGTTGGTAGGTTCGTCTGCTGAGCCAAACTCATGCTTGACCAGTAACTGTCTCCAATTTTAGGAATGTTTTTTACAAACTCTTGTCCTGAATAGTCTGTACCCTGAATCAATTTTT
>JBGSUZ010000030.1:0-3474 GCA_041753235.1 Acidaminobacteraceae bacterium | reverse complement strand
ACCATCCATTTCAGGCATATCAATATCTAAAAAAATCAAATCATAAGATTTCTCAGTGGCTAGCAGCGTAGCGCCTTCAGTAAAACGCTCAATAGTCAGTGGCATTTCCTGAGCTTCACTGTAATGGGCGAGCAATGCTTCCAATTGATCAATAAATATAGTTTGATCATCACAAATGGCAATCCGAATCATGAACATTCCTCCCTATTATTTCTTCGTTTATTATAACATATGGGAGCCCTAGTATGCATTTCATACCCATATTAACTACATCTTATTCCAAACGCCTTGTCAGTCGTTTAAAAATGCATAAAATAGATGCATATATTTGAGATTAGAAACGCTGGAGGTAATATGAAAATCGATTGGAATAAATGGCAAAATAAGTTTAAATCTTATGTCTGTGTTAAGCAACACGACGAAAAGGACTGCGGTGCAGCCTGTCTGGCAACCATCATTAAGACAAGGGGCAAGCAGCTGTCTATAGCACAAATCAGGGAAATGGCGGGCACAGACCTTCAAGGAACCAGCGCCTATGGACTCATTAAAGCTGCCGAACAGCTGGGCTTTACAGCAAAAGGTGTGAAAGGTGACCAAGAAGCCTTCTTTTCAGAATTTCCACTGCCAGCAGTTGCCCATGTGGTCGTAAACGGCAATTTACTACACTACGTGGTCATTCATAACATAACAAAGGAAGAAGTCATTATTGCAGACCCGGGCAAAGGGATTGTACGCATGAGCCCAACAGAATTTTTTGAACAGTGGACAGGCGTGCTCATTCTTATGACACCAACCGTGGACTTTCAAACGGGCAATGAGCAAAAGGGCTTGTTTCAGCGCTTTTTCCATTTATTAGTTCCTCAGAAAAAGCTTTTGACCCATATTTTCTTTGCATCTATTTTATACACAGCGCTGGGCATACTCGGGGCCTTCTACTTCAAGTTCCTGATGGACGATATTGTGCCCTACGGCCTAACCCAAAGTTTACATGTTATTTCTGTAGGCATCATCGCGCTGGGACTCTTTAAAATAGTGCTGAGCATATTTAGAAGTTACTTGCTCGCCCACCTGAGCATACGTATAGACATTCCACTGATTCTCGGTTACTACGACCACGTGCTCAAGTTGCCAATGAACTTCTTTGGCACAAGGAAAACCGGTGAAATACTGTCTCGTTTCAACGACGCGGGCAATATAAGAGAGGCCATTTCTGGTGTGACACTAACAGTCATGATAGACACCCTCATGGCAATAGTAGGGGGCGTGCTCTTATACCTCAGCAACCCGGGGCTTTTTGCCATAGCTCTCCTCATGGTTATTCTCTACGGTGGGACGGTCATCATGTTCAACAAGCCTTACAGAGAGCGCAACCAAGTGCTTATGGAAGACGGCGCTCAGCTCAACGCGTACTTGTATGAAAGTGTAAAGGGTGTAGACACGTTAAAGGCATTTGGCGCGGAGCGTCAAGCTTCGGAAAAGACGGAGCGACTTTACGTCAAGCAACTTAGAGAAAGTTTGAAGCTCATGAAGCTCAACTTTTTGAGAAGTTCATTAACAGGTACGGTCGGACTCGTCGGCGGCACGCTTATTCTTTGGGTAGGTGCTTACAAAGTCATTCAAGGTGAGCTTACCCTCGGACAGCTTATGGTGTTCAACAGCTTGTTGGCATATTTCGTAGACCCGGTGTCTAACCTAATCAACCTTCAACCAGCTATGCAAACGGCGCTTGTCGCAACGGAGCGCCTTGGTGAAATATTAGACCTAGAACTGGAGCAGACCGCACTGGAAACTAAAAAAATGAAGCCCCAGAGCCTTTGTGGCGATCTTGTCGTCCAGCATTTAGATTTCCGTTATGGCACGCGGCAATTGACCCTCAAGGACGTCAATTTAAACATTCCTCAGGGCAGTAAAGTGGCCTTAGTTGGGGAGAGCGGCAGTGGAAAGACCACACTGGCGAAGTTACTTCTTTATTATTATCAAGCAGAAAAAGGTGAGATATTTATAGAAGGCAATAACATCAAGGACATTCAAATTGCCTCCCTCAGAGAAAAAATTGCCTATGTTCACCAAGAGACGTTCCTATTCAGCGGTAGCATTATGGACAATTTGCTCCTTGGCAACCCTGACCTGACCATGGACGAAGTGGTAGCGGCCTGCAAACAGGCCCAAGCCCATGAATTTATTAATGAAATGCCGCTGCGCTACGAATCACGCTTAGAAGAAAACGGTAGCAACCTGTCAGGCGGTCAGCGTCAAAGACTTGCTATTGCCAGAGCACTTCTTAAAAAGCCAGACATACTTATACTGGACGAAGCAACTAGCAATCTGGACTCGGTAACGGAAGCGGCGCTACAAGAGACAATCAACGGTCTTGGCAATGACTTGACACTCATTATCATTGCTCACAGACTATCAACCATTAGACACTGTGACCAAATATTCGTCTTTGACAAGGGTGAAGTGGTGGAAAACGGTGCGCATGATGAGTTGTTGCTCGTTGGTGGTCGCTATGCAAAATTATGGGAGGTGGCTTAATGCGTTCAAAAACATACACACTCGAAGAGCTCACAGACAGCCGCATGCTCATGGAACATAGACTGCTACCCGTGAGTATCTGGTTCATATACATTTTAATTGCTTTAGTACTTAGCTTTCTCATTTGGGCCAATATTGGAGAAGTGGACGTAGTGGTTAAGGGCAGAGGCGCGCTGCGGCCTAGTGAAACCATCGGTACGGTGACGAATAAGGTGACGGGCAGAGTGGTCGAACTTGGTGCAAATAGAGGAGAAGCCGTTAAAAAAGGAGACCTTTTGCTACGCATAGACGATGCAGACCTAAAACTTCAGCAGGAGGCCTTACTTCTTGAAAAGCAGCAATTTGAAACAGATTTACAAATGACAACTAAGTTCGTTACAGGCATTGAACAGGGCTACAACCCCTTTGACAAGGCAACAGAAGAAGCGTATTACTACCAATTTGAAAAATATCAAATTGACCAACAGGTCAATACGGAAAACATGACACTTGGGCAGAGTCGAATAACCCGAGCTGAAAAGGAGCTTAGCGAGTTGAATCAGCTCAGTGCTCTAGTTAAGAAAAATGCTAAGCTGGGTAAATCGTTAAGTAGCAGTGCCAGTGTCAATGAACAGTATAGAAAATACAAACTAGAACTAGACACGAATACTAGAAAGTTAGAAGAAACAGAAAGACAGCTTAAAGCGGCTAAAGAACTTTTAAAGTCGGGTAGTATCAGCCGTTCTGAGCTAGAGGCAAGCCAACTGGCTCGTGATAATGCCAAAGATGGCTTAGACAGTTATCAATCTGGGTATGAAATAAGTCTAAAGTCTTCTTTAGAACAGCTTGAAAGCAAGTTGTTAGAGTATAGAGCGGATCAAGCAAAACTATCTGCATCTGGCAGCAGCGGCAGTCAGGTTGAAAACGGAGGTTTGGTTAACTGGCAGAGTCAAAAAGTTG
>JBGSUZ010000029.1:0-3511 GCA_041753235.1 Acidaminobacteraceae bacterium | reverse complement strand
TCTGGACTCAATAATTTCATCGCTTCCAAAACAGCAGGCTCATTAAAGTGACAGCCAAAGCTAATTTTAACTTTTTTAATATTAAAATCTGAGATTAAATCCTCAAATTCAGACTGTGCCGCTTCAAAAACTTCTTTTGTGGGTTCATCCATTAATCTGAATTGAATCTCCACCTGCTGTAATTGATCGGTTACCAATACTTGAACTTGCCCATTCGTATTCGTGTTTAGCGCTAACAACATTCTAAAGTCTTCTTGCTTACTTTTCGAACGCCGCTTATTTACATACATTTCAATTTGAGTCTCGTGATTGCCAAGCTGAATGGGCAAATGCATTGCCAACATCTGATTAGTAACCTGTTCTAGCATATTTGTCGCTTTGTTGATTTGCTCAAAGCCCTCTTTTAGCTGTTCAGAGGCTTCAGGACTATGTTTGCCAATTAAAGACTCCAAGGATTCAAGCTGCTTGCTTAGCGCAAACTCCGTAGTATCTGATTCTAGCCACCTAGCAACATCTTGTGCAAGTTCTAGTGAAGGTTCCAATGTTTTAAAAATATTGGTCATCTTATCTATTAACAGCTGTTTCATTTGACCAACTGTGTGTGCGCCATTAAAAATCTGATTACTCCGATTAAGATTCTCAATATTTAACTCCAGATTAGCAGAAACCAGTGGTATCAATACCTTAGGATTTAACTTTTGAAGCATTTGCTTCACACTGTCCACACTTGCAGCTATATTTAATTCTTCTGCTTGACCTTGCTGTGCTACGCCAGCATCTTTACCCGCAGGCAGAGTAGCACTGTCCTTAGTTTGAGTCAATTGTGCCTCTGCAAGTTGCTGAGAAGTCGAAACTTGTTCAGATGCATGTTTTGAAATTTGAGTTTGCTCAGAACCGCCATGGCTTAGCCAATCTACTACAACTGCTTTTAAAGATTTCGACCAATCCAACTGCTGATCTTTACTTAACAATACATCAGAAAAGCCCTCTTTAGTTGCAAATTCATTAGTTTTGGATGCCAAAAAAGAGCCTTCAGCAAGCTGTTTAATTCGTTCAGCGCTGGGCTCTACATGATATTCTGTTAGCATGTTTAATGCTTTTATATTTTGTTTAGTTGATGGTAATCCCAATTGCTTAAGCACTTTAGCTGAGTCAACAGTGGTGTCAATCTTCATATTCTGAGTTTCAGCGCTTTGAGGCCCACTTAAATCAATTGTTGCAGTGAGTTTGCCTTCACTCAGAGTAAAGGTAATATTCGCTGGGGACTGTTCAGAAGCATTCAGCTGTGAATCAACAGATAAGTCCAACTGTCCTAATCCGTTTATCCAAAATTTACCCATACCTTCATTCACACTCTGTAAAACCGCAGCCATACTCAGTTGCTGATTGGGCGCTGCTTTAAGCATGCCCATCAGCTTGTCAGCCACTACAGAGTTTCCCTTTGAATCGATTAAATTCATGCGGTCAATCTGCATGTTAACTAAGAGATTATTTGTCAGCCTCATTTCGCTCACCAGCCATCAGGTTCTTCAAGAAGGTTTTGCGATGCAGTTCTGTTGGACCATACTTTAAAATGGCGCTACAATGTTCCTTAGTACCATAGCCCTTGTGATGTTCAAAACCATATTTAGGATACAGTTCAGAGAGTTCATCTACCATTCTGTCACGCGTCACTTTAGCCAAAATAGAAGCCGCTGCAATTGAGAGGCTCTTTTGATCCCCTTTAATAATAGCAGTCTGCTCCGCACAGACACCATCGAGTTTTAACGCGTCAATCAATAAATGGTCTGGATTGATCCCCAGATTCTCTATAGCACGCTTCATAGCAAGTTTCGTTGCATTGAGGATGTTGATTTCATCTATCTCCTCAACACTTGCCATGCCAATACCACAGGCTTCAGAACGATCCATAATCTGCTCATATAAGTTTTCTCTTTGAACTGCAGAGAGTTTCTTTGAATCATCAATGCCAAGCACGTCAAATGACTCCCCTAACACAACAGCCGCAGCAACAACCGGACCCGCTAACGGGCCGCGACCCGCTTCGTCAAGTCCAGCAACAACATGACAGCCATTGATCTTGAGCTTCTTTTCATACGTTTGCATTTCACAGAACTTTAGGCGGAAGGAATTGATTTTTTCAATTTTGCGATCTACAGATTCGACGAGTTTCTGTACAGACGCTCTTCGATCCTGCTCCATTTCTAAGCTTAGTCTTACCAATTTGTCCAAAGAATCAGTCTCGCTGATAGCTTTTCTTAAATCGGCTACTTTCAAATCTTTAACTGACATCTTTTCACCTTCTGAAAAATCAAAATTATAGTTCTTCGTCTACCATACGGTCTTCAGGAGACTCTAAACTGATTTTCCCGATAACTCCCTTTCTGAATTCATCTAAAATCAAGTTAGATACCTTGTTATAATCTACTTCATTGCCTGAACGAATACAGCCACGCTTGCGAGCTATGTTCTCCATAAGTTCTAAACGATCCTCAGGCAGTACTTCAAACTTATACCGATTCATTAGTAAACCAGGATAGTGGTTCATTAAGAATTCTAACAGATTTATAGCAATGTCTTCAATGTTTAATATTTCATCCTTGATAGCACCAGTATAAGCTAAATTCATACCTACAATAGGATCATCAATTTTAGGCCATAAAATACCTGGTGTATCGAACAATTCTAAGTCTTTTCTAATTCTTACCCACTGCTTACCACGAGTAACCCCTGGTCTATTTCCAGTTTTAGCAGTCTTACGCCCAACGAGTTTGTTAATTAAACTCGACTTGCCTGCATTAGGAATACCAACAATCATAACCCTTACTGCGCCAAGGTTTCTGCCCTTGTCTGCCAGCTTAGTCTGTTTTGTTTGTGCCAAATAGCGGATTTCGTGCATGAGTCTGTCTAATCCTTCACCTGTGATGGAGTTAACAGGAATAGCGCTTATACCATTGGACTTATAAAAAGCAACCCATTCCTCTAAATTTTTAGGATCTGCTAAGTCAAATTTATTAAGCGCTACAATTCGAGGTTTTGAGTTAATCAAATCGTCAAATTGCGGGTTTCGGCTACTAATCGGAATTCTGCCGTCTAATACTTCAACAACGACATCGACTAGTTTTATATTTTCAATTATTAAATCTTTTGTTTTTTTCATGTGCCCTGGATACCAGTTAATATGTTGGTTCATAGGAACACCCCCTAACCTTATTATACCACAATGCCTGCAATTAACGCATAAACAGCCTAAAAGTAGCACTACGATGCGTCACTTAAGCAAGTAAAAAGGGACTGTTTAACAGTCCCCTTATTAACTCGCTTATAATAATTCTTTAACTTTAGCTCTCTTACCAACTCTACCTCTAAGGTAGTTGAGCTTAGCTCTTCTAACTTTACCTCTTCTAGTCACTTCGATTTTCTCAACAAGTGGCGAATGTAAAGGTAATGTTTTTTCAAAGCCTACGCCAGAAGAAATTTTTCTTACTGTGAAGTTAGCATTGATGCCGCC
>JBGSUZ010000028.1:0-2522 GCA_041753235.1 Acidaminobacteraceae bacterium | reverse complement strand
TGGCAGTCTTTCCAACTATGCGCCTATTCTCAAAAAAGAAATGGGTTTAGTGGACTGGACAAAGCCAGCGGAGACCATTGGTTGTTTAATTAGAGGATTTGATCCATGGCCTGTCGCTTATACGCGTTATGAAGACCAGACCATGAAATTATTTGAACCAAAACTTGAAACCGGAAAAAATGGTGCATTACCAGGAACTTTGCTAGAAGTTAGCAAGACGGGCATGCTTGTACAAACTGGGAATGGTGCACTGCGTATAGGTGCAATTCAAATGCCAAACGGCAAGAGGATGCGTGTGTCTGACTATTGTTTAGGGCACGAACTCAAAATTGGAACACTTTTGAAGTAAGTCTTTTAAGGAGGCAAACAAGATGAACGGCTTTATGTTAAGCCCATTCGGAATGGCTGGTGCTATATTTTTAGTGCCACTTTATATTTTCGCGATGTTAACGCAGTTCAATGTTAAATCAACATTTAATAAATACGCTCAGGTCAGAGGTTACAGAGGCCAAACTGGTGCTGAGGTTGCTAGAAGTATTTTGGATCGAAATGGCTTATCTCAAGTGAGAATTGAAGCAGTTGCTGGTAATTTAACGGATCATTTTGACCCTAGAGCCAATGTCATTAGGCTTTCTCAGTCAGTTTATGGTAGCCAGAGCATTGCGGCTATTTCGGTGGCTGCTCATGAGGTAGGTCATGCGCTTCAATATGCAAATGGCTATGCCCCTATTCGCTGGAGAAATACAGTTTTACCAATGGCTAATATTGGTTCTCAAGCAATTGGATTTTTGATTATGGCGGCATTTATATTCAGAATGTCATTTATGATAGACATCGGCATTCTTTTCTATCTCTTTGCAATTTTGTTCCATGTAATAACACTCCCTGTAGAATTTAATGCAAGCAGCCGTGCGATTGCCCAGCTTTCTGATGGCTATTACATTGACGAACAGGAAAAGAGCAGTGCTAAGAAAGTTCTTGGAGCCGCTGCTATGACTTATGTTGCATCTGCAGCTATTGCTATAGGTGAGTTAGTCAGATTGCTGCTTTACAGATCAATGATGAGAGATGATGATTAAAGTCCAAGCCCGACTCACATGATTCGGGCTTGAATCATGTTTAGCGAATGCTAGCAAAAGGAGTATTGTATGCAAAAAATGAACCCGCGGCATTTGGCCTGCGAGATTTTATACCAAGTAATCCATCAGGGTGGTTTTTCTAATAAACTTATGCAGACACTTGTAGACCAGAGCACTATGAGCGATGTGGATAAGCGCTTTGTGCGTACACTGGTTTATGGGGTATTGGAAAAATCTATGACCCTAGACTGGTGGCTAGAACAGCTTTCATCCGTAAAAGTCAAAAGAATCGAACCTAAAACCCAACTGCTCATTAAACTAGGTATGTACCAAATTGCCTTTTTAGAAAAAGTACCAAATTCAGCAGCAGTAGACGAGTCTGTTAAAATTACTAAAAAAATTAATTTTAGAAGTGCCGGTTTTGTTAACGGTATTTTAAGAAGCTTCATACGGTTGGAAGGTCAGTGGCCTTATCCAGATGCGAAAAAGGACAAGCAATTGTATTTGAGCGTGTATTACTCACATCCAATGTGGCTTGTTTCACACTGGCTTGGACTCTACGGCGAAGAACAAACGCTAGCACTGCTGAAAGCCGATAATCAGGTTCCAAAAATAAGTCTTCGTTGTAATGTGTTAAAAACGGATGTAGACGCACTTGCTGCTGCATTTGAGGCGGATGGTTACAAGTTGAGCCGACATGCGTTGTTGCCAGAAGCTTTGGTAATTGAAACTTTTGGACAGACGTCGATTAACCAGTTAGAGGTCTTTAAACAGGGACATTTCTTTGTTCAGGATCTCAGTGCAATGCTAGTTGGACGAGTGACCGAACCAAAGCAAGGGGATCTTATTTTGGACCTTTGTGCGGCGCCGGGTGGGAAAACTACACATTTGGCAGAACTGATGGGCAATCAGGGTCAAATCATTTCAAGAGATGTAACTCCTTTTAAGACAAAACAAATTGGTGAGAACCTAGAGAGAATGGGGATTACATGTGTGACGCTAGAAGTCGCAGATGCACTGATATTTAATACATCAGACGTTGAAAAATATGATAAAATAATACTAGATGCACCTTGTTCAGGGCTAGGAATTATTAGACGTAAGCCAGAAATTAGATATAATCGAAGTTTTGAAGATATTACAGTGCTTGCGCAAATTCAAAAAGATATGCTGAGTCTCGCTGCTAAGTACGTCAAAAAAGGTGGCGAGCTCATCTATAGCACCTGTACAATCGATCCGCTAGAAAATGATCAGGTTATTGATTGGTTTTTGGAAAATCATCCAGAGTACACAGTCGCAGAAGTGCCGGAAACTCTGAAATCTCTAGCGGGGGATTCGAATCGCATCAAATTATATCAGTCGGTAGAAGGATTTGACGGCTTCTACATTGTCAAACTATATCACTCAAATTAGAGGTGTTTTTCATGGAAATGGCAGCAATTA
>JBGSUZ010000027.1:0-3195 GCA_041753235.1 Acidaminobacteraceae bacterium | reverse complement strand
AGAACATGCCTAAGATCACAGTCACTTTTGATGGTAACGGCAATGTTATCTCAAAAGACAGACAGATTCTTCTATATCGTTATGAAAACTTAGTAGATAAAAACGGTGCTTTTGTCATCCCATCATCAGACTTTAAGTACGATGCCAGCGGCAACCTTGTTCTTCTTAAAGGCAGACGTCTTAACTTCTATCCTAAAGTTCAAGATGATAAACTAATCAATATACAAGTTGTATTGAAGTCAGTTTATAAAGGCTCCGAGCTGTCAGACAAAGGTATTCGGGCTTCAGGCACAAAAAACATTAGTAACTTTAACACTTATTCTGGTAAGGATTTGATTGTGCCAGCAGAATTTAAAAGCTTTGATGAAAATAAAAACCTTGTTATAAGCAAAGCCTTTATTGACAATAACCCTGATTTCTTTACAAGTAGTTCTAAAGGGTCATTATTGGTACAAAAAGATAATTACATTATTGCAACGAAAGGTATCGTTCAGCCACAATCCGCTACCGTTGTTATTGACTATCATACCGGCGCACTCAAAGCGATTGTTGGCGGTCGAAACGTACAAGGCCAAAAAATCTATAATCGCGCTGACAACCCTAGACAGCCAGGTTCTTCTATTAAACCGCTGTCAGTTTATTTACCAGCCATAGACACAAAAACATTTACGGCAGCGTCAGTTATAGATGACGTCCCAACTTTCTTGGGGCCAAATAACACTCGTTGGCCGTTTAACTGGTATGAGAAAACCACAAAATATAGAGGTCTCCAAACCATTAGAGAAAGTATTGAGTGGTCTATCAACGTTAATGCTGTCAAAGTTGCCCAAGCTTTAGGCGTCAATACAAGCGTTAACTATTTAAAGAAATTTGGAATTACTTCAGTCGTGGAAACAGGACCAACAAATGATAACAACTTGTCCGCTATGGCACTTGGTGGCATGAGTAAAGGTATCAGCCCAGTTGAAATTGCATCCGCTTATGGCGCTATTGCCAACGGTGGTGAACGCGTTTCTACCATTACATTTACGACAGTTGAAGATCGAAACGGAAAAGTTATACTCGAGAATTTGCCAGCAAAGAACCGCGTTGGTAGCATTGAAGCCGCTTATATAACACTCGATATGCTTCGTTCTACTGTTACGAAAGGACTTGGTAAACCAGCAGCTATCTATCCTGGCAATACTAACATTCCAATTGCAGGTAAAACAGGTACGACTTCTAATCTCATGGATGCTTGGTTTGTAGGTGTTTCTCCTTACTACACCGCATCGGTTTGGTTTGGTAACGACATCAATATTCCACTCGACCAAGGCTCTAAAGTCAGTGCTCAATTTTGGCAAGTGGTTATGAAAAAACTCCACGCAGGACTCCCAGACAAAAATTTTGTAAATCCTGGTACGCTCAACACCGTTGCCGTGGATACAAAATCTGGCTTACGTCCTTCATCACTTTCAAAGTCTGACCCACGAGGCACCATAAAAAATGAATTATTCATTCCTGGGACAGAACCAAAGGAAACAGATGACGTTCACATCTCTGTACAAGTTTGTAAAGACAGTGGCAAATTACCAAGTGCTAATTGTCCAGAATCCTCATTGGTTAACCGCGTATTTGTTAAACGAAAAGTTGCAGTTGAAAACCCAGGTGGATTACCAATTTTAGACTGGGGCTATGAAGCACCTAGCTCAATATGTAACGTGCATACAGCACCTCTTAAAACCGTTTATAAAAATCAATTTATTGTCGCTAATAGCGATGGTACTTATAAAGTAGTTGCACCGTTTAGCGTTGAACTTTTAGACGGCTCAAGCATTTCACTTCCCGTCGGAACGCTTATCCAAATTGACAAAAGTTTCTCTATGCCAGATGGAACCTCTATCATGCCATATGATGTCAATAACTACCCTGATTTAGAAAAATTAAAAGGTACCGCAGTAAAAGAAAGTGCTCCGGTTACGCCTCCAGCAACTGATCCAGCTGATACGAACCCCGATGCACTTATAAACGAACAAGACAGTAGCACAGGCAACTAATTAAAATAATAAACAACGCAGACCAGTTGTAAAATTGACTTTTTACAGAATTATTTGGTCTGCGTTGTTTTTTTTTTGCTATAATGGGTATCATGCATACACGACTACATAGTAAAGGAGGCAGACAAGTTGGTTTATTCACCAGTATATTCAGAATCCCCTGAACAGCAGTCATCTGAGTCTATCACCAGTCCAAAGCATTCGAGTCAGCTAGCTCAAAGTCTGGCTCTTTTGGATGCGGTCATAGAAGCAACCGCAGATGCTATTATCGTTTATTCTTTAGATCATTACATATTAAAAATGAATCATCGGTATTGTGAACTCATGGGTATTGATAAATATGAGGCATATAATCATACCCCAGATGCACATCTAGAGTGTCTAAGTCGCAATTGCCTAAATTACAATGCCTTTATAGAACGCTTTAATAAATTCTCCAATAGTCCTAAAGTAGACACTAACTTTGTACTCAAATTTAAAAATAACTGCTATTATAATCTTACGAATTCACCCTATACCATCAACGGACAATTGTTAGGCCGAGTACTCGCTTTACACGATATTACCATTCAAAAACGCACAGAACTGGATCTCATCGAACGTGAAGCACTCTATAAAGATTTATCCATCAGAGATAATCTCACAGGTATTTACAATCGCCGCAAATTACTATTAGAGCTTAAAAATTGTTTTGAAATGCCTAAGCCTAATAAAAAAACATTGAGTCTGATTATGTTTGACCTCAATGACTTTAAAAAGATCAACGACACCTACGGACATGGCATGGGAGACTTTGTACTCCAACGTATTACAGAGTCAATTTCTGCTTGTCTGCGAAAGAAAGATATTTTTGGCAGATGGGGTGGCGACGAATTTGTTATCCTACTTCCAGATTGTGACCGTATTAAAGCAGAACGAACCACATTAAAAATCCAGTCTCGCCTCTCAAATTTAGGTTTGCCTGTTACTATGCCAATTACCTGTTCATTTGGCATATCAACTACTGAAGAAGAAAAGTGTCCAGAATCCTTAATTCACCATGCAGATATGGCCATGTATTATGTCAAACATAACAAACATAAGTAAATAAAATAAGACCGCCTCATTCGAAGCGGTCTTATTTTATTTACTTAATGTCCCTTAAGACGAATTTAATCTC
>JBGSUZ010000026.1:0-4234 GCA_041753235.1 Acidaminobacteraceae bacterium | reverse complement strand
GGCATATAACGGAACTATAGGAAATGAAGAAATTGTTTTGAACATCAATACTGAGCGTAGGGTGTTCAAAAAACTGAAATAACATTTCTTGAATCGAATTGGTCCAAGGTGCATTAAGTCGTGAGAATAAACTGTCTTAGGAGGTATTCAGTGGACAAGATATTTATCGAAATGATTGATCGGTTTGAATCAGAGTTACATAAAATATTTGAAAGGCCCGTTAAAGAGCTGATTATTCATGGTTCTGTGGTAGATGGCGGTTTTATTAAAGGCAAAGGTGATATTGATTTTATAGTTTTCGTAGAACATGAAATTACCGAAGAAATGTTTAATTCGTTAAAGGATTATCATCGACAGGTTAGGTTGCAAGAAGGGCTTGAACATCAACTAGAAGGATGCTATTTAAGTGTCGATGCGCATGGACAGTTCATTCAGAAAGGTGTTTATATTGGCACAGGCGAAAAGGGATGGAAATGCTTTGATGGTGATATCTTTTCGGTTATTGATAAGTCACACATTAGTCAACTCCACTATGAGCACAAAAAAAGCGGTTTAACTAAAACAATTTTTCACGATGACTGGGATCAAGTCGTTATAGCGCTAAAAGATCAATTAAAGCAAAATGTAGAGATGCTTGGTCTGTACGATGACTGGGATTTTAGATTGCATTTGTTGCATACAACCGCAAGGAGCATGTATTCATTGGCACATAATGGATTTGCTTCGAAAAGAAAATCATTGGAATGGTTAGAAACAAGAGCTGAATTTATTGATTATCACGATTATATTCACGAAATAATGAAGTACAAAAGCAAACTAAGTGCAATAGAGAAAACGGAGCTAGATAAACTAGGGCATGAAATGTTAGAAAAGATAGTTTTGCTCAGTATTGCTTAGTGATTAATCTTCTTATATATGAAAGCAGGTATTTTCATGAAACTTAAAAAGTTAACAGAGTGCAGTGAAGCAGCATACATACAGTATTTAAGGACATTTGAACCGACGTCTGAAGCACCTTTTTCAGCTAATTTAATGAACCTTGACTATAAAGCATGGATCAGTAAAGGTATGACGTTGGAAAACGAGGCAACGCTACCAAGTGGGTTCGTGCCTGCGCATGTCTTTTTTCTAGTCGATGAGAATGAGACAATTCTAGGAAACATCAGTATTAGAACGGCATTAAACGATTATTTGAAGAACTATGGCGGTCATATTGGGTATGTTGTTTCACCGAATCATAGAGGGAAAAAACTAGGTACGCTGATGTTGGAACTCGCTCTTTTAGAAGCGAAATTGTTAGGTATGAACCGTGCATTACTAACTTGTGACAAATCGAATATTGCGTCAGTAAAGACAATTCTGTCCAATGGTGGTATGCTCGACTCTGAGGATTTTGTTGATGGTGAGGCAATTCAAAGATATTGGATAAGCATTTGAGAGAAATGATTTATGAATTGGAGCAAAAATGAGAAGACTAAGAGATGTATTTTATATTTATGGGAACACGAAAGAAAAATATTATATCTACTATGGCATGGAATTTAGAGAGTTTAGACAATACATACCTATAACGGTGGAAAACATGTTGGTTCTGGCGGGAGGTGAGGCTATAGGTGAGTGCTACAATATGCGTTGGTATTTAGAAACCATTCAGGGGGCTAATCAAATTAGAGCGCTTGAAAATGAAGATTTATATGCACTGGGGAATTTTCATTGGATAGACTATAATAGTGAAGAATTTCTCAATGCATGTACACCGGAGGAAAAGGCTGAGTTAATTTATTTATCTCACTTTGGAAAGCCGCTGAATAGCGCTTTTATTGAGCGTATTCAGAACAACTTTGTCTACCTTGCACATGACGATGTTTGGTTCTGTAAGCTGTTTTGCAAGGACATGGCAATTATGGTGGAAGTAGTAGCGAAAAAGCTCATTAACCATTTTTCTAGCGCTCTAGGCGTAAATTTACCTGATATGAGTGACGCAGTTAAGTGTGAGTTAGCACTTATTATGGCGGAAGGCATGTTAATCGATTTCGATAGTTTAATAGCAGGTTTTGATGACATTTATAGTATAGCATTATACAGTATTGGCGAGTTTACCGACATGGATGATGTTTATAGCAACAGAAAAAAGCATATGTCTAAGGCAAGTCGAAAATGCTATTTAGAATATGGTAATGGGAAATGGGATGTAGAAACGTATTAAATAGACCTAAAACGGGTCACTGACCTTATGGAGGATTCGAGTGAATGTACCTAGAAGGATAGCGAAGGTAATGAAAATATTGCCAAATCGACTTGTCATATACCTATCTAAAATGGTGGTTAATAAGTATCTTGATAAATATGCGAATATAACGGTTTTAGGAAGTGAGAACTTGGTAAATTCTAAAACACCTACGCTATTTATCTGTAATCATTTAAGTAATGCGGATGGACTTGTTTTAGAAAGGGCTTTGAAAAGCATAAATCCGACATTTGTAGCCGGTGTAAAGTTATCAGGTAATGATGTGACGAACATAGGCATTAATGTCGTAAAGACTACAACAATAGAGCCTAATACAGCTGACCGAGAAGGTATAAAGAAAATCATCGAGCTTATTAAACAAGGTGAAAGTTTGTTGATTTTTCCAGAAGGTACTAGAAGTCGAGTGGGCAGTTTAATAGAAGCGAAAAAAGGAATTCTCCTGATTGCAAAAATGACAAACGCACCTATTATACCGCTTGGCGTGTATGGGACAGAAAAGCTCCTGCCTGTAAACAAAGATGGGGATATGAGCGCAGAGAATTTCTGTTATGCCGATGTTACTATCAACATTGGCAAACAATTTGAATTTCCAATGAAAACAGCTACGCAGGATAAGAAAGAATATGAGGCGCATACTCTGAAATTAATAATGAATAAAATAGCAGAATTATTACCTGAAGCTTATAGAGGCATATATAAGTAACTTGATTAGAACTCATATAAAACAAGCATATTACATTTATGGAGGATCAATTGGGAAAAGCGATATGCTATTTCCGCATCATTGTGGCTTAGATAAAGTTTTTGTTAGATGCTTTAATTCCAATATTAAATTAAAGATTCAAAAGACAATTTTAAATGGTGACTATTGTTGTTTACATAAACTATGGCGATAACATATACAGAAAATTAAGCATAATTAAGGATGGTCATATGAGTTTAATTGATTTTTATATAGTAACAGAAAATTCGATTCTATACAGCAATGAATTGATGGGTTGGAAGTCATACACGATGCCGGCTATAGGCAACTTAAAAGAGAATACATTGTCTAAGAATTTAGGGACATATAAAAATGAACAGATTTTCCAGCAAGTTAAGGCGATTCAAAAAGAAAACGCACGAAGCAATTGGATCAATTTTATTAAGAAAGGAAATTGTTTTATTATCTACCTGAGCGTTGATAATACTGAAGTATACAAACGCACGTTAATAGATTCATTTAGCACAAGAGCTTGTAAGAATATTTTTTTAGCAGAATGCGGTCCACTTGGTGCTGGTATTGATTTGCAACCTGACAATATAGTTGCAGTTAAAACGGTTACTATAGTCGATGATATATACGAACTAAGCTACTCATTTGCAGGCTTTTGTTTATTAAAGAAAGTTTTTTCACGCGATTTTAGCGGCAATTGGGATCAATTCATAGAAGCTTGTAACACAATAAAAAAGGAGCCGCTTTCTGTGGTACTAAAAGATAATGGGGGGCATATTGATATAACTGATGCGTTGTCCCAAAACTGGGAAGACAGAACGCAGGATAGACTAGTCGTTGTTTCATTAAATTCTGAAGTTATGATTCCTCAACCAATTAGTGAGATGAATTATACTAGAGTCTATTTTGACGCCATAAAGGATTTATTAATGGCTACAGCGAAAGACATAGGAAAGAGATTCAGAAAATAATTAAACCGATAAGAAATACACTAATTAGCGAGTCGTGGTTGAAGTTTCAGATGCATGGCCGTCTTTAGAAAATGTATATCGAACTGCAGGACTGAGGGATTCGTTTAGCTCATTTATAATATCTTCAAAGCTAAGCGTTACAAAACCGAATGAATTAATGTATAAAACTGCATTAGAGGAACTGGGAATAGATGCAGCTGAATCAGTTTTTATAGATGATAGCCTTAAGAATTGTGATGGTGCAAGAAAACTCGGAATAAAAACCATTCTATTATGTCGTGATCAGGATGAATTTTTAAG
>JBGSUZ010000025.1:0-4213 GCA_041753235.1 Acidaminobacteraceae bacterium | reverse complement strand
GCGTGTCTACGCGGTACCATCCTATTTTATAACTTATACGCGATAACGGTCGTTAACCGGCTTTTCAGCAACTCATGAGTCTTTATCCATATCTGTGTCTGTCAGTTTACACCACCCACTGACTCTCTAAAAAACACATTTGATATTTCATTTCTCAATCAATGTTTTTATTTTTTATATTGTAAGCAATTTATCATAAATAGGGTATAGTTTGCAAGTGTTTTTTTAGAGTAACTGTCTTTTGACATTTTAGGCATTTTAAAATCATTTCAATTCCTTGTCTAATTACCTCTGTTCGTGGCGACATTAATTCACCTCACTTTTGCATTCCAATAAGTCAACAAATTTTTCATAATTTTTACAATAAAGCACCCTAAGTTGAATTTAGGGTGCTTTTGAATATCTAGCATTATTCAAAACCAATTAATTTATCATACACACTATGCGCATTTTACAATTGACTTTAATGCGTATAGTATGTATGATATTCTTATAGGAGGTCGATGATATGAAGTTTAGAGAACTCGAAAGAATGGTTCTTGATGATGGTTGGTACTTTGTGAAACAAGTAGGCTCACATAATCATTACAAACACCCATCTAAGCTAGGTAAAGTGACCATTCCACTACATAAAGGCGACTTGGATATCAAGACCGCAAATTCAATACTTAAGCAGGCTGGGTTGAAATAACCTAGCCACTTGCTTCACTATATTCGGAGGTGAATTTTATGAAATTAGTATATCCAGGTATTTTTAAACCACTTGAAGAATTTGAAGGCTACTGCGTTGAAATTCCCGACCTTCCAGGTTGTGTTACAGAAGGAGACAGTTTGCTTCATGCCATTGAAATGGCTGTTGATGCCGCTAGTGGTTGGGTTCTAGGCGAACTTGAAGACGGTAACTCTATTCCCGCCCCAAGCGACCCAAGCACGCTTATACTTGAAGAGTCAGGTAGCTTTGTTACTATGCTAGTTCTAGACATGGACGAATATACCGAGAGATACGGTAGCAAATCTGTTAGAAAGAATATAACAATCCCAGCATGGCTCAATACGTTCGGTGAAAAGCAGCACATCAACTTTTCGCAGGTACTTCAAAATGCTATCTTGGAAATGACTCAGAAGAAATAAGCAGCTTAATAGCAAAATAGCATGTATTAATTACCAACTTATCCAGTTCAGAATTTAACAATTCTTTGCTGGATTGTTTTTTTTGAATCTCATGTTTAACCCTTAAAAAATACCTGTGGTGGCAAATTGGTGGCACAACGCACAAAACGGCCTCCCGAAGGAAGCCGTTTCAATGCTTTGAGTAAGTCTATAAGCCGAGTTCTGTATTAGACAATCATCTATCTACGCCGACAGTTACCTGGCGGCTCTAGCGACCTACCATTAGGATAGGAGACGAGCAGCCTCCCTTTCTAGATCCGTTCTTGGTCTTGCTCCAGGTGGGGTTTACAGAGCCGCAGAGTCGCCACTGCGCTGGTGAGCTCTTACCTCACCATTCCACCCTTACCAGCCGAAACTGGCGGTATATTTCTATTGCACTATCCTTGGGGTCACCCCCACTGGGCATTACCCAGCACCCTGCTCTACGGAGCTCGGACTTTCCTCATGCTAGTTAGGCACGCGATTGTCTGGCTTACTCAAATATTGGCATCTGGCGCATGTGTGCTACCAGACTTATCTATGTTATAACAAAATGCTCTAAAAAGCAAGTATTTACTGATGCTTACTTAATATTAACCTGTCATAACCCGTCACTTATTTCTCATATTCCTTGAATAACGCCTTCATCGCCTCAGAGCCGTCTCGAAGCACCTTCTCTTTAATGGTTTCGTCACTGCTCATTAAGAGGTTTTGGTCAGCGCCACCTTCAAACAACAACTTTGCCATTTCAAGATTCTCTATAACAAGTGACAACTCTAAAGGATACTGTCCAGCAGTATCTTTTGAATTAACATCGACCTTGCCACTTGCTAAAATCTCAGTTACTTTTTCCTGATCATTGCATAGCACAGCGCCTGTCAACGTATTTATGCTAAAGTCGTCTGACTTATCCAGTGGTTTGCTTAAAGTTTCTTCAACTTTAATACCTGCCGCCTCAATGCTATTTACATTTGTTAGCGTACTCGTTTTCTGAGCACAGCCAACACCTACTGCAGCTATAGTCAAAACCAGTGTCGCCAGTAACATTCCTTTTTTTTGTACCTTCATAAAACTCTTTCTCCTCATATACACTTTGGTACTTTTTATTACAAGTAACTAAACGGGTTAGCGTTAACCTCTGAAACGATGATTTTTACCTCATAATCCTTGTGGTCGCAGGCTTCTGTCAATATACGCGCTAATTCCATCATATACGGCGCCTCCGTTTCATAGTGGCCTGCGTCTATAATTGACAATCTCAACGACTTAGCCGTCTGAGCCTCATGGTATTTCACATCTCCCGTTATAAGGACATCACAACCTTGAGCCGCCGCATTTACAATATACTCAGCACCTGCACCAGGGCAAACGGCAATCTTACGTACCGGGTTATTAGAAGCCTTAACCATTTTCACCTGTTCTGAATCTAGTAAGTCCTTAACTTCTTCCGCAAGGTCCTCTAAAGTCATAGGGTCAGGTAGGTATCCAATAACGCCCACACCATAGGAATCCATTTGATTTTCAAGTGGGATAACGCTGTAAGCTGGCACTTCGTAAGGATGCGTCTTGAGCATCTCAGCAATTACTGTTTTGAGCACTTCTTTTGCAACCAGCGTTTCGAGTCTATGCTCTTTTACGAAGGCTTTCTCTCCGACTGTACCAATAAAAGGATCTGACGCTTCTAATGGCCTGAAACTGCCCTTCCCGTCTCCATAGTAATGACACTGATCATAAGTACCATACTGTCCGCCGCCTGCATCCTCAATAGCCTTCGCTACAGCCTCTGTGTGGGTTTCTGGCGTGAATACGACCAATGACACGTATTCCGCATTGTAAGTCACGACTAACGGCTCACAGCGCTCTAATTCAAGCATATCTGCAAAGTGGTCACCGGTTCCGCCAACGCCCGCATCTAAGTTTGTATGCGCTGCGTAGAGACCTATTTTATGCTGAATCAAAGTTCGAATCATTTGACCGACCTCTGTTTCGTCAGTAACTACTTTGATTGGCTTGAAAATAAGCGGGTGGTGAACTACCATCAGGTCTACGTTTTTCTCTATTGCCTCTTCTAAAACTTCTGGTGTTAATTCTAAGGCCATCATGACCTTTTCTACTCTTGAATTAGGACTGCCAACGAGGAAGCCTACATTGTCCCAGCTTTCTGCTAAGTGCTTTGGGAACTGGTGCTCTAGCAATTTAGCTAAGTTCTTACCATTGACAAACATCGCTTAAAACCTCCTCTAATTTCTTTAGGCGCGCTTTAGCCTGTTCCAGAGTCTCAACCGAGTCCTCTGAGCCCTTTTGGGCTATTTCTTTTGTAATTATTTTATACTTGCATATTTTATGCTCTAAAAACGCCGCAAATTCCTTGCACTGTACTGGGTCAAGAGCCTCCTGT
The DNA here is from genome assembly GCA_041753235.1 of Acidaminobacteraceae bacterium. Classification (GTDB taxonomy): domain Bacteria; phylum Bacillota; class Clostridia; order Peptostreptococcales; family Acidaminobacteraceae; genus JBGSUZ01. The sequence continues at coordinate 666 of JBGSUZ010000025.1, read as the reverse complement.
GTCTTATGGAAGCCAATTTCATACTGAACAATGTCAGTTAGTACTGTACGTCCTGGGCGAACACAGAAAATCTCGTAATACTTGTTTCCCTCGCGGATGTTGCGCTCATTGAATATTTCAAATTCATTTTCGACTAACCAGCGTCTTAACTCTGACTGCTGGGTCATAGGCTGGAGAATAAGAAACTCAAGGCTTTTTGCCAGAGGCAGTTCATCCTTTATAATATCACGTATGAGCATACCACCCATACCAGCAATCACGGCTACGTCTAGTTCTTTAGGTTCATAAGGCTCTAATCCACCGCCTAATCTCACCTCTATTTGCCCTGCTAAATTGTTCTCTTTAAATGTGCTTAGCGCATTGTCTACCGGACCCTGATTAATGTCCGAAGCAATGGCCTTAGACACTTTATTTTCCTCGACAAGGTAGGCCACTAAATACCCATGATCTGAACCTACGTCGCATACTCTGGCACCTTCTGGAATCAGGTCCGCTATGGTTTTTAGTCTTGGTGTCAATTTCATGTTTACACTCCCAACATAAGAAATAGAGATTTACCGCAGTAAACCTCTATTCTAAGTTTTATTCTAGATAGTCTTTAAGTTTTTTACTTCGGCTAGGGTGCTTTAATTTTCTAAGCGCCTTTGCTTCAATTTGACGAATACG
>JBGSUZ010000024.1:0-2186 GCA_041753235.1 Acidaminobacteraceae bacterium | reverse complement strand
GCATAGTCTGTATGATTCACTACACACAGAGCTTCTTCAGTGCTATGAAACCCTGCATAACTCAGGGAAACTCCAAGAATACCTTGAAGTCGTTGAGGAAACACTTAAGGGCCTGAATTTTGATAGGTGCGAGGCTTATGCACCTGAAATTACGGTACAAAAAATGATCCAAGACTACTTGAAGGATGCGAGCTGCAAGAAGCTTTTCAAGCCTTCATTGCTCCATAAGCTACGCATATCTGGCAAGCGAATTGTTTACTTATCTGACCTTGAACTGATTCAATTTGAACCAGCGCCATTGCTAAATGCCGTATATACGTTGCATAGGCTGATTGGCAGGCATAGGGATTTAATAGAACTGGAAGTTTTACTTAAAGAGAAAGCCTGTCCAAAGACTATGAAGTCACTAGAACAGGCAATTTCGGCTGAACTATTTTTAGTAAAAATACTTAGCAATGAGTAAATTCAGTGTAAACCTAAAGCGTTAGAAGTGTTAATAATTCACTTAAATCAGCAATTTCATAAGTAGGGCTCAATTCTGATGAATTAGGCAAATGCTTAGGGTTATACCAGCAGGTGTCTATTCCAAAGTTGAGTCCTCCTTTTATGTCTGAACTCAGGCTGTCACCTATCATAAGTACGGTGCTTTTGTCTGCATGATTCAATGTGTCTAGCGCAATGTCAAAAAATCTAGCATCGGGCTTAGAAATGCCAATGGACTCAGAAATCAAAAAAGCTTCAAAAAATCTGCCTATGGTTGATTTGACAATGCGTTGTTCTTGTATTTTCGTAAGACCGTTTGTGAGAATACCAAGTTTGTACTTTTTTGAAAGCGTTTCAATGACCTCATAACTATTTGCAAATAAAATAGAGGCGGCAGAAAGATTTTCAACGTAGGTACTGGCAAGCGCTTTTCCATCGACTGAGAGGTTTAGCTTCTCTGCAAAGAGAGTAAAGCGTATTTCGTTTAGATTGCTTAAAACAAGCGTTCCAGCTTCTGCAGCTTGCCACAGGGGTTTATTGATTTCATGATAAAGCGGCAAGTGAGTCGCTTCAATGTATTGAATGTCAAAAGTGTTTAACGTTTGGCGCAGTGCTTGCAGTTCAGCAGCTTTGAAGTCGAATAGCGTATCGTCCGCATCAAAGAGCAGTAGTTCATATTTCATGGTAGCCTCCTCTAAGAACCCAGTGCAAAAATCTCATTTTTTTACGCATAATTTGAAATCAGGAAGAATAGCAAGGAAAGAACTGCGACCACTGCAACAATTGTTCCAGTAATTTTCCAAGCACTCTTAGGGTACTCTCCAGAAACTTTACCAGACTGACCGTTAATCAGGAAGTGGTAGAGTTTTTCTTTATAAGTGTAACTTGAAATCCAGATAGGAAGTAAAATGTGCTTGAAGGTAGTGTCTTCATAGGTTGTATGGATTTTAAGGCTACGAACGACATCGCCACCAATAAGACTTCTGGCTTCGGAAGCTAAGATTCGGTCTATTTCTGCCCGGCCTGTATCCCAACCATCTTTAAGTGGTACACTGTAGCGCTCTGCGAAAAAACCAGATAAATATTGAGGTTGGTAGGCTGTTAGGCTATCTGGTTTGAAGCCCTCAACTTTATCAATGAGTCTGTTGTCAATTTTTGAAGAAGCACAGACGAGCACGTCGTCAAAGAAATGATCAAAGCTACCACTGACGCTTGTCCAACGTGTATGCTGTTCTTGGTAAGTTTCCGTTTTACCATTGACAGTACGGGTTTTTGTCACATAGTAGTGGTCGCCTCTATCAGCGGTATAGTTAGAACCTGTATCGCTATCAAAGGTCCAGTAGGGTACATAAGTACCCATCAGATGACCGTTTTCGTAGGCTTTTTTAAGATCATTGGGCGCAAACCAACGTTTGCCAATCCAAGTTTTAAAATCTAGACCCGCTTGTTTGTCTGTGATTGAAAAGGGCACGAGGTAGGCTGGTGGAATTGTATTCTCTACGGCTTGTTCTTGAATATGAGAAGAGCCACAGTAACTGCAAAATTGAGCCTTTGTATGCGCTTCAAAGACAAGCTGAGCACCACAGTTCTGACACGTAACACTTCGAATATCCTGATCTGACCAAGTGTCTATGCCTTCTGTAATGGCTTGCTCAAAACTATTTTCAATAATTTCAGTGGCAAGTGTTTCTATAGCCTTCTGG
>JBGSUZ010000023.1:0-5770 GCA_041753235.1 Acidaminobacteraceae bacterium | reverse complement strand
CCTATGTAGTATTCAGGTCCGTTTTTCCCACAGCTCCAAGCAACCATGATTTTTATACTTACCTCTCCCGAATTAGATAAATTCCCCAATGCACCTAGTGACACCGACCAAACAAGCGCTGTCCACGGTTTTTGTAATTTACTTTGCTGTACAGGCGTTGTAAATGATTCAAACCCTTGATTGTCTGGCATCTGCTCTGTTTCAAATACCAAGCTTTCTAATTCACAGGCATACCTTGCACCAAAAGACTGGGGTCTTAGGGTAGAAGTCGCTAATCTCAATACTAAATTTTTATAGTACATATACAAAGTCCCAGATTCAGGTACTATCATTTGGAGGCCACTAAATTGAAGCAGATCATAACTTAGAAGATCACTATTTTTTATGTTCTCTAAGACCATTTGTCCACTAAAAGTTAAACGTCCATTTTGTCCACTTTCATCATCGACTGACAACAAGACCTTTTGAATTTCAACACTTACAATGCCACTATTTTTTAAAGTGTAGTCTCCAATTTCCCGAAGTGCAAAGACATATTCCACTTGCTCTTCTTTCTTCTGACTACGACCATCTAGAACCATGACATTGCCGCTGGTTGTATTCGTTTTCTCACAGGTTGCACCGTACAACTCAGTCATAGAAATTTCAGAAACACTAGAAAAATAACTAATAGAAGAGTTTTCAATACTCAAAGTCAATTCAGTCGTGATAAACGCATAAGCTGGCATTTGCTCATCATAAACAATCTGTTGGTTATTTTTATAATCAACCAAAGCTTGGACTGTTGATTGTTGCATAACTAAGTCCCCGTCTGTTCCTTGAACGACTTTATTGCCTTCTAGAATTACATGATGGGCATAAAAATCTTCTTGCTTGACGCCTTGCAATAAAAAGGCTACTTCTCTTGGTATTTCAGTCATAGAAACCATTGCATTTAAAAAAACAATGCCTTGAAAATTTGGATCTTGAACGCAATCAATAAACCCTTTATATTGGGACAATAGCTGATTACGGTTATCAAATGCAGCGTTAAAAGAGGCATCGAAAATCGGTGTCCCTTGAAGTAATTCTTTAATACTTTTTCCTTTTACATACTTCGCAATAAATGCCGTGTTTTTTTCGATTGCATTTATTCGCCAGTCATTTGGAGAAATTAAGAAACACCAATCTTCCACGGTTACTGTAAAATCTGGGGAAGGTTGAGCTTCAGACAAAAAAATCTGCTGATTATCTTTATACATGAAAAGTTTACTATTTTGAAATGCCATTCTTAAGGATTCGCTCACTTGAGTAAAACGCACATTTGGAATATCTTGCACGCCATTTGTTTGAGCAATTCCAAACCATTCATAACTTCCAGTCGATGGCATAACCCCTGCCATTAAACCCTGTGGTGTCACCGTTTTTTGGCAAACCTCTGCTGAATTTACTTTTAATAGATCCGCCGTTTCAATCACATTTCCAGTAATCAACTGATAGCGTTTTGAGTAAATTTGATATTCTATTGCTTCTATACGGTGGCTGTCTAAAACGTCGATTTGACTCTCTTTATAGAAAACCATTGGAAATGCAGGCGTAGTTGCTTCCATCCACAGCGTGGGTATTTCCAGCGTTCTGAGCATTTGCTGTGAATTCACCGCATACATTGGTGCAATTTCTGGTTGGCAAAAATATTTAGTTTTCTCAGGCAAACTGATCCATGCTGTGGTTGATAACCCGGCTTGATGGTTCTCGCTAAAAAAGCCATTTTGATTTGGAATCAACTGGATTTCTCTCTGAGCCACGTCACTAAAATCCATAAATTCTGTCCCAGAAAGACCGCATAACAAATGGGTTTCTGGCTTTTCTAGAAGAAATGAACCTGAAAAGCTCAAATAGTAATCTTGAGCCCCGCAATAGATTTTATTTTTCTTATCATAGTATAAATAACGTGGTACTTGTTCAAAGACTAGGCGGGCATTACTGCCCACCTGAACTCTCTGAGTCTGACCATTTACATTGATTAACGAAGAATCAAAGTATGGGTCTGCATCTGGATCAAATAATGTCAAATAAGTCTTTGCCGCATCCTTCATGTGATTCGGGTCTAATTGAACTGACATTTTCAAAGCTTTTGTCCCATGTAAGAACGGGCTGGAAATAATGCCAACAAAACCTTGTTTCCAAGCTCCCTCCACATCCATTCCTAACGGGGTAACATATTTAATACTGGCATTCATTTTCTCAAAAACGTCTTCTGTACCATTTCCATCGACTTGAATCTTAAAGGACAATGAGCCAGATAACCCTTGCTTAAAGCTTAAAGCGACTGGTTCTTGCGTGCTATTGCCACTTACCTGATTTAGTCTAAAAATATAGGCATTCAGTTGATCTACTGGCCCTGAAAATAATATTTGGTCCGCTTGACAGGTCAGTGTTAAATCACCACTTAGTGCCAACCTATAGCGCCCAAATTTTAGTTCTGAATAGTTTCCCAGTACCCACGTAGTCTCATTTTTTGAAAAAGCGGACACCGTGTGATATTGCCATTGCGTTACTGAATCCTCTGGGTTCTCAATCCAAATAAAACCTAGTGCTGTACTGCCTACGGATAGAAATTGATCTATTTTCTTATAAAAAACATTGGCATTGCTGTCCAAAATTGTAGCGAAAATATAGGTGCCACCTAATGCAAAGCTTTGAGTCAATGACAACGTCTCGGCGGCACTTCCATCCTGAAGGGCATAGAAGAAATCCGGCCCTTTGTAGAGGTTATAGTTACTCACATATTCACGCTGAAGGAGTGCGTTATCTGCCACGGACTAATTCACCTCTACTTTATCTCCATGTATGAGTGGTAGTGTTCTCCAATATACTTCGGTCTGTGCACTACTCCCGCTAGTTTCAAGTTGAACATTGGTATACCCCATTGCAGAGAGTCTTTTTAGTGAAACATCGGCAGTGCCAGAACTAAAGACACCTTGTCTTTCTAGGAGCGTTCCTAATGTTGTCCCTACTGGTAGAAGGCATTGAGACCCATTCACCCACACGGTTATTTTTAAGGTTACTGCCGCTCGCCCTCTAAATAGCAGTACTGAAGCGTTATCATCGTTTCCATATGTCTCCATTTTAGTCATGTTGGTTTGAATATCTTGCATTTGACCAAAGGTTCCTGCACCTACGAGCAATACATTGTCTGACTGGTAATGGGTTTGCTCATCATTACTCGTTGGAATATTGCTTGGATAGATGATTTTATAGAAGGGTTGTCTATAACCATTCACAAATAAATCCAATACACCCCCTGCTTGAACTTCATCTGTATCCGAAGCCACTGTAATATTTTCAGCAAATTGATCTATGAAACTGTTAAACTCTAATCGAATATCGTTACCGACTGGTCTTGTTGAAATATTGTATTGGGCAGTATGTGTACTCACAAAACCAGATGCCGCATCCTCTCTTTGAATTTGATAAAGGGGCATATAGGTGGCAGTTTCAACTTCCAAAGTCATTCCTGGTCGTAAATCTGCACATCGCTTGTTTTTATCGAGTCCACAATGGAAGTACAAAAGGTCAGCAAATGCAATATTTCCAGCTCGTACAATTGCGTCTTGAACTTTATAGAACCCGCTGTTTAATATACCTCCTTGTGTCAGTGCCGTTAAAAATCCGAGATAATCCGCTTGGAGTATCGGGTTTTGAGTGGCAATTTTAAGAAGATACACGCCCGTTGTTTGTGGGGTTAACGAAAGTACGCCCGATGTGATAGGTTGCTGAAGTGGTTGCTGAAATAATTCTTCATAGAATAATACTTGGCTCATTGTTTCTTGTTCAGAGGTTTCACGGTACGCCAGCCCCGTTACCTGATCGTTTGCATAAATTGGGTAATATGCTCTTTGGAATATTTTTGTATCTGTTAGTTGACAATAATTATCTTTTGTATTCATTTGATTCACAGTATTACTTGTACAAAGATAAATACCTAACCCATACTGCCCCATTAGATTTGGATCGACAATATCTTTTGGAACGGTCATAGACAGCGTGTAAGTATTATTTTGAGGTTGTGGCATAAGAATTGGTACTGTAGATATGACCGCCACCTCATTTTCCCACAAAACTGCTTTTACCATTAAGTCAGCAGGATTTCCGTAAGGCTGCTGAAAACAAATCATAATATCAACTTCGTTTGCCTGTGTAGGGTTAGGAAGTGAAGTCACACTCTGAATCATTGGATTTTGAGTATACAAGTCTAATAGAGCACTTGGCGGCCCATCCACAATTTCATTCATATTAGGTACTAATACAAGTGACCAAATGTTATTCGCGTCATAGTCTAGTAGAGAAATATTGAAATCTAAATGTCTTGTATTTGGTGTAATCGCATAAGTAATTTCTGAATCTTCAATAGATGAAAGCGTGCATCTACCACATTTTACAAAATCATTAGGCTTACTCCAAGTAATTTCAATACTTTTCCCATCATAAGTAGCATTTACACCTTCATAGGTTTGAAAAAGGATTAAATCGCTTGAACTAAAAATCGTTTTAGTACAGTCTGTAATCCTTAGCGAATACATTTTTGTACCATCAATTGTTTTCAGATTGATAGTGCCCTCAGGAATGGTTTCACCACCTGTATTCGGAATTTCTTGCTCTGCTATGACACCACCATCGACCATAATTTGCATAAAATACGAATCAGTATAAGTGCCGCCGCTTTTGGCAACATCCCAATTAGAATCAATGCTATAGGAACCATCTTTCTCTATAGTAGTTGCTATAGAATCTATGGTAATTCTATTTATAGTCGCCATGTCTATGCCTCCAAATCATTTTGAAGTACATTGTCCCCAACGACAAACCCATTTGCAATCATATAGTGATTTTTAATAACATTTTCTTTTGCGGAATCTTTCGGTGCCATATCTAAATTGAAAACATTTCCGTTGTACACTTTTTTGCTAATGCTGATGATTTCTTCATATTCGCCATTTTCCATTTGAACTTTCATGCCTACAGTTAAAGCACTGGCAGGAACAGCAGCACCATTGACTTTAAGCGGGTGATTGTGTGTTAGTCCTATAAGTTTATCACCAACGCTAAGTACGAGTAGTTCTTCTTCAGTGCCACGCCATACATTCTTAACCATCCAAGCTTCACCATCAGCACCCATAATTTCATTACCAATTTCTATTTCTTGAATTTTTTTAGAAGTATCATCTGACATTTTAATCAAGGTGTTTTCTTCCAAACATCCATACATGATATAAAGTGGCTTAATCGTTTCTGTTGCACCTGTATCATTTACAACCGAACTGATTCTAGGATAGTATGGAGTAATTTTTCCTGTTTGAGTATCTTTGAAACTTATAGACAACCTGAGTTCGTAGTCAAATTCAGATTTTACCCAGCCAGCAGGCTCGTTATAGCTCATGCCCCAGTTATATGCCATATCATAGTATAGTTGATTGCCAACTGCATTAAACTGCATGCCTTTGCAATCACTTGTGTATTCCGGTACTATCCCTAAAATAGTCTTGCCACCACCATTTCTTGGCCCAAGAATACATGTCGCAACTGGTGCACCAGTGCCACTCATAACTGGCACATAGTTTGAAGGCATTGTGAAAATACCTCTTGCTGGTATACCAAGATAAGGTTTATTGCTGTTGTTAACGCCTCATTCTGTCCACCATCTGACGGTCTCCGCAGTCACTAGCTTGACCAGTTTACTGTCCAAAGTTGGTGCTTGAAAAAGGGAACTAGCTAAGTTCCCCTTCAATGA
>JBGSUZ010000022.1:0-4375 GCA_041753235.1 Acidaminobacteraceae bacterium | reverse complement strand
ATTTAGCACTAAATTGCGTTAACTGCTAAATCCCCTTGCAGTTCTTTCTTCATTTCCTGTACGAGTTTGCCAAAAGTCCGGATAGCAGACTTCACCGGCTCAGGGGATAGCATATCCACTCCGGCCATTTTCAAGATGTCGATCGGATACTTACTGCATCCTGCCTTAAGGAAGGATAGGTACTCTTGCCGTTCTTTATCCCCACCTTTTACAACTCTTTCAGCCAAAGCCAACGCGGCACTGATTCCAGTCGCATATTGGAAAACGTAGAAGTTGTAATAGAAGTGTGGAATACGTGCCCATTCTAATGCAATCGTGTCATCAGATTCCATTTCTGGACCGTAGAACTTCTCATTAAGTGCTCTGTAGTGAGCCTTGAGTACTTCGGCAGTAAGTGCGCCACCCTCTTCTACAATTTTGTGAATGTCTCTTTCAAACTCTGCAAACATGGCTTGTCTAAAGACTGTGCCTCTGAATTGCTCAAGGTAATGGTTGAGTAAGAGAAGTTTTTCTTCTTTATTTTTAGCGTTTTCAAGCATGTAGTGGTTGAGTAATGCTTCATTCGTAGTCGAAGCCACTTCTGCGAGGAAAATCGAATAGTTGCCATAGACGTAAGGCTGTGTGGTTCTTGTTAAGTGGCTATGCATGGAGTGACCCATTTCGTGAGTCAATGTGAACATGTTATCAATGTTGTCGTGATAGTTAAGCAGAATATACGGCTTTGAGTCATAAGAACCCCAAGAGTAAGCACCGCTACGCTTGCCAGTGTTTTCGTATACGTCTACCCACTGGTCTTCAAATGCTTTCTTTACAGTTTCCACATACTCAGTACCAAGTGGTGCTAAGCTTTTCAGCACGATTTCCCTTGCTTCTTCATAACTGAATTTCATTTCTACTGACTGTATGATTGGCACGTAAACATCGTACATTTGAAGGGTATCTACGCCAAGTAAACGTTTACGAATGCCCATGTACTTGTGCATTGCAGGTAAATTTTTATTGACGGCCTCAATCAACTGGTCGTAGACTAAAACAGGTACGTTATTTTCAAATAAAGAGGCTTCTCTAGCTGTATTAAATCGTCTTGCTCGGGCAAAGAAGCTATTCTTTTTAACTTCTGATTGGAGCAATGACGCTAAGCCATTGATATGACCGTTGTAGACACTGTAAAAGGCATCATAAGCATTTTTGCGAACCGTTCTGTCTTTGCTCTCCATGGTCGGTACAAAACTGCCATGTGTCAGCTGTAAGTCTTCGCCCTTTTCGTCTTTAATGACTGGGAACTTGAAGTCTGCTGCGTTAAGCATTTCAAAGGCGTTATATGGCGTCATAGCTAAATCGCCAGCCATAGCAAGGATCTGTTCTTCATTGCTGCTGAGGGTGTGTGGCTTTCTTCTCAAAATATCGTCAATCATTTGACCGTAAAGTTTTAACCCTTCGTGCTGTTCCATATAGCTCATGATAAGTTTATCGTCAGAGGCTAAAATTTCAGGTATAATGAAAGAGAATGCTTCTTGTGCTTTTACGCCAAGAGATTCTGCTCTAGAAGTCATTGCTTGGTTATCTGAAACTCTTGAATCTTCGTCTAATTTCATTTTAGCGTAAGTTGATAGATGTTCCATAACTCTTGCTGTATCCAACTGAATGCTGAGTGCTTCATATAAATTGTTTGCTGAAGCCATTAACTGGCCTTTGTAAGTAGCAATTTGAGTCATGAAGCCATCGACTTTATCAAATTCGGCAAGCAATAATGCTTTTTCAGGGTACATAATGTCAATATCCCACTTATAGGTTTGGTTCATTTCACTGCGTTCTTTTACGTTTGACATGGATTTTCCTCCTTGAAGATAGGGTAATGGCGCTTTCTTGGAAACGCACTAATATTTTCAACATAAAATTTATTTGCATGTACTTTAATCTTAACAGTTTCTTTTTAGAGTTGAAAGTACATTTAAAAAGTTTTTTACGACTTTCCCCCAGATATGTTTTGCAGTTAAGGAGTGACAATTATGAAATTTAAGAAACTCGCCATTTTAGGCTTAGCCATCGTTATGGCAACGAGCACTACCGCTTGTCAGTTAGGTGGTAAAACGCCAATAGAACAGGTTCAGCTCAAAGAAACACATGGGGCTCTCTCAGAAAAGGTTTATAGTCTCATTCATTCTCAAGCAGATATTCGGAGTATCGCAGACGCAATTACTAGCGGCATTGATAGCGCTGAACAAGCCGATGCAGACAGCTCAGTTCTACTCTATGTCAAATATGCAGACAGCAAGAGCACTGAACTGGCAAATCAGTGGCTTTTTAAAACACCAGAGCTTTCAGATAAGTTCTACAAAATCTTTGGTGAAGAGTTTAAATACCAATGGCACGAAGATCAAATTGGCAGTATTTCTGATAATGAAATCAAAACTGTCTTCAATGACCTGAATAAAGCCTACATGAAAATTGACGTTTATGGTCAGTATCTCGGCCCAGCAGTTAACTATCAAAAAATTTCAGAGCTTCCAAACCTCTCATCCGATGTTAAAAATTACCTTACCAACATATCTGGTCTTTATTCAATAGGCCGCCTTGCAAACCAGCTCAAAGGTCTAGATTATTTGGCAGCCGCTCAATACGCTGCCGCTATAGAAGATGCCTATAACAACGCTCAAGACTTAACACTAAAAGAGGCCGCGGCTTCAAACCTTGCATTTGCCCTCAATTTATACTATACGGGCACAGAGGGCAGTTCACCGTTTGACTTTGAGAAAAAGACATTGTCAGAGAGTTTTGTCGTCTCAACTAAAGAAGTCATTAAAAAATATGAAAAGTACCACATCGGCAAATTGGGCAAAGAATTTATGGCACTTTCTGACGCTAATAATGGTGACTTAAATTCTGACTTTGCTGATTTAGTTATCAATTATAAAAAATTTGGATTTGATTCTAAAAAGGCAGTTACATCGAATAAAAATATTAAAGAACCTAACTACTTTGAAATTACACCTGTATTTAGTGGCTTTGATGACAAGACAGTCGAAGATAAAATAGCAAAATCTATTGATTCGGCAGTTGCACAGATTAAAGAATCTGTTCAATGGGATAAAACCGAGAAAACGAATTACCACTTGAGTTATATTGTAGACTACGCAAGTGACACTTACTTCAGCCTGCAACTCAGTGGCGTTTCCTATAATCAAGAAAATAGCGTCAACCTTTATGACAACGTCAGCATGATTTTTGATTCTAAAACTGGTGAACGCGTTACGCTTAAAGATATTTTTAAGGATGATTACGAAAAAAATATGAAGCGTGTTAAAGAATTGGCACTTCAAGATATTGTAGACAAACAAAAGCTCGAATTCAAAACCACTAAGGAACTTGTGATTGACAATAATGTCATGATTGACCCAAATTACCTGATGATTAGCTTTAAAAAAGGCAGCTACAGCGACGAACAGCAGTATGACATTGTCAGCTATGTGACTTACACAGATTTGCTGGATACGTTTGATATGAATGATTATTTGAGAGGGACGAAGTAACTTTATACCCAACAAAAAATTATGACAAGCTCGTGCTCCGTGAACTGTGCTTTCGGTAATGGCGCTTCTAAGGCTTATAGGATGCAGAATTGAAACTCGCTACGCTCAGACAGGGTATATACAAACCACTTTACTAAAAACAAAAGACAAATCTGCGCTTCAAGAACTAAGCTTTCGGTTATTGCAGTTCTAAGGCTCATAGGGGGGCAGAATTAAACTCGCTGCGCTCAGACAAGGTATATACAAACCACTTTACTAAAAAACAAAAGACAAATCCTCGCTTCAAGAACTTAAGCTTAGGTTATTGCAGTTCTAGGGCTCATAGGGGGGGCAGAATTAAACTCGCTGCGCTCAGACAGTAATTCTGCCTGACCCTATTTCGCCTAGAACTTCATATAACCTCAGCTAGGTTCTTTTCGCTTGGTTTGTCTTTTGTTTTTTGCATGTTTTTTGTAATTACTTGTTTTTGAAGTACTTGTAGGTACATATTTTGAAAGCTATTTACATATAAAACGGCAATCCAATCAGAGTGAACCTTGCTGCAGGGCATATGCGCTTCTTGGTGAAATGAGGCAATACGAATCACTGTTTGAGCGTTAGCGAATTTGATTCGTATCCCTTATAAGCCTTAGAAGCGCAATGCGCATAAGCACAGTTCACGGCGATTGGATTGCCGTTTGCCTAGAACTGCATATAGCCTCAGCTAGGTTCTTTGCGCTTGGTTTGTCTTTTGTTTTTTGCATGCTTTTGTAATTACTTGTTTTTGAAGCACTTTAGGTACATATTTTAATGCTATTTACATATAAAACGTCAATCCAATCAGAGTGAACCTTGCTGCAGGGCAT
>JBGSUZ010000021.1:0-6189 GCA_041753235.1 Acidaminobacteraceae bacterium | reverse complement strand
TTCGCAGGTTCGAGTCCTGCATCCCCAGCCATTTAAATGTGATCCATTAGCTCAGTCGGTAGAGCATCTGACTTTTAATCAGGGTGTCCCGCGTTCGAGTCGCGGATGGATCACCATTTATGGAGGGGTACCGAAGCGGTCATAACGGGGCGGTCTTGAAAACCGTTAGGTGTCAAAGCCACGTGGGTTCGAATCCCACCCCCTCCGCCATCACATCACGGAGAAGTACTCAAGTGGCCGAAGAGGCTCCCCTGCTAAGGGAGTAGGTCGGGTAACTGGCGCGAGGGTTCAAATCCCTCCTTCTCCGCCATTTTTTATTTAGGGGTGTAGCTCAGTTGGTAGAGCAGCGGTCTCCAAAACCGCGTGCCGTAGGTTCGAGTCCTATCTCCCCTGCCAATTGATCGGGGTGTAGCGCAGCTTGGTAGCGCATCTGGTTTGGGACCAGAGGGCCGCGGGTTCAAATCCTGCCGCCCCGACCATTATAATTTGCCCAGATAGCTCAGTCGGTAGAGCAGGGGACTGAAAATCCCCGTGTCGGTGGTTCGATTCCGCCTCTGGGCACCAATTAAATTTTGAGTATAATGTAGTGCTTGTGAGTTGTCACAAGTTTTTTTTATTTTTTGTATTTATAGTTAAAGAGCCTAAAATGGTAATAAAACAAACGGACTAGATGAGGCCAGTCCGTTTGTTTTATTACTATGATTTTGTTAGTTGGGTAACTATAAGTTTAATGTGGTCATAAATCCAAAGATTATTACACTGGATAATTAAGTGGTGAGGTTCTAGTCCGTTAATTAGGTCTGGGTCGAACGAACTTAAATCCACACAAGAAAGGCTAAGGTGATCAACTTCCTTTTCGTAGAATGGAATTTGAAGCTTATAGAGGCATTGTCCACATTCCAATATTTCTAGAATAAGAGAGGCGCCATCGGCTAAAAAGAAATTGTGTTGATTAGCAATAACAGGTATATCAGCAGTGCTCCATAATTCCAATATAAAAAAGCTTCCCTGTAAACGGATATTCTCAATGAACCATGTTCTATCATGAATTTCTATTTCAGCAATATACAGGTCGTTTAGTTGTTTGGGTGTTAGTAAATTAATAAGCGGGAATAAGTCAACAAGATTAGTGACATCTTCATAATTATGATCTAGAATTGCTTTTGATAGTGCAGGATCCTGATTGAGTAAGTAGCGTTCATACATTTCAGTGCATTCTTTGCCTGAAATTAGGTCAAAACGATTAATACCGAGGGCACGTTCAATATTTTTAAGTTTGTAGGATTCAAGCGTAAGTGCTTTACGGGCAAAACGATATAAGTCATAACATTTTGATTTATTAAGCCCAATAGAAATGCTATAATTGTTATACTTAGATTTCAAGAAAGGAATATCAAAACTGTGACCATTATAAGTAATGTGTATTGCTTTCTTATCAAAATAGGGTTTTGCGTCTAGCAGTAGCATTTTCTCCTCATCTGGAGATTCAGCAAACCATTGCTTGATTATGCAGTCTTGGTTTTCAAATAGTAGTGCAGTGATTGAGACTACATGGTCATAAATACGATGAAAGCCAGTGGTTTCAATGTCAAAAATAAGAAGCTTTTCAAGCGGTGCAAGTGCGCTTAATTGATTGAGTGCTTCTTGTTTGAGTTCTAATTTATTTTCAGTGCGGATCATTTTGACCTCCGTATGAAATTGGTTATGTGAGCTATTAAAGCGAATGCTTCGTATGTTCTAAATATTGAAGCTATGCTTATTATAACATTTTATTGATTTTTAGCGTGTTTTATTGGGGTTAAGGACGAAGGCAAACGAAACATTATTAGCAATTGTCAAAGTTGTTATTTTGGGGGTATATACATTATGAAAATCATTGATGTAAATGATTTTAAGGTCGGTATGGAACTGGCATCCGATGTATTAAGCGACATTGGCATTACCTTCCTGTCTAAGGGAACTTGTTTGACTCAAGGTCACATTGACAGTTTTTTGCGTATGGGAATAGATTATGTGTACATATGTGAAATCCCTAGCGCTGAAGTGAAACAGGATCGTAAGGATTATTATGTTTTAGCACTAAATGAATTTAAGAAAGTTTACATGGGTTCAAGAATTGGCACTTCAATTGATCATGTGGATTTTAAAGGCATAATGAATGGTCTCTTTAATCAATATGCAGAGTCTAATGACGTCCTTGGAAAAATCCGAAAGTTGCAAATTGAAGACTTGTATATTTATAGGCATGCTGTTAATGTGGCAATCTTATCAATGTGTATTGGTCGCTGGTTAAGATTTTCTAAGGAAGAAATAATCGATTTGGGCGTAGCAGGTTACTTGCATGACATTGGTAAATGCAATGTACCTGGCAATATATTAAATAAGCCAGATCGTTTAACTGTTGAAGAATTTGAATTGATGAAGACACACTCAATTCATTCTCATGAATTGACTAAGTCTTTGCAGCAGGTTAGCTTCAAAGCAGCTGAGGGTATTTTGTTCCACCACGAACGACTCGATGGTTCTGGATACCCAGATGGGGCTAGAGGCGCCGAGATTCCGCTGTATGGTCGTATTTTAGGCGTAGTAGATATATTTGACGCTATCCTATCTGACCGCATATACAGTGCGAAGGTATCGCCATATAAGGCGATAGAAATTTTGAAAGACGAAAGCTTTGGAAAATTGGATCCGAAAGTAGTCAATGTCTTAGTTAAAAATATTGCTGATTTCTATGTGGGCAATATTGTGAAGTTGAGTAATGGTGAGATGGGTGAGGTAATTTTACTTAATAAGTCTAATGTGACGAGACCATTAATTAAGGTAAATGAGGAACGGTATATCGATTTATCAACCAACTATAGTGTTGAGATACTCGAAGTCATAAATACTGGTCAGCAACTTAAAAAAGCTTATTAAATCACGATATAATAAAAATAAGGTAATCGCCAAATGAGCGATTACCTTATTTTTTATGCATTTGTATAGTAGTCTTTTTCAAAAATATGTTTGATTTCTGATTGATCGGAGGTAGCCGCTAACGCTAGCATCAATTTAATACGTGCTTTTTGACCATTGAGGTTGCCGCCGAATATGCAGCCTAGATTTCTGAGCATTTTACCGCCACCGTCGTAGCCGTAACTATCGAGGACACGTCCTTTTGGACATCTGGAAACGATGACGATAGCTACATTATTAGCAATCGCTTTTTTAATACCAGGAACAGTATCTGGTGGGAGATTGCCTCTACCCATTGCTTCAATGACAATACCGCGGGCTTTTTTTACATCGACTAGATAGTCTATGAGGGTTGAGTCCATGCCTACTGCAGCTTTAAGCAGGTGAACATTTTCTTCACAGGTATCTGTTAAAATATGGGGGTGTCTGATTATATCTCTATAGAAAATGACTTCGTCGTTGTCTACAATTCCCAGTGGGCCAAATTCAGGAGATTTGAAAGTGTCAAGGCTCATTGAATGGGTTTTTGTAACCTCTTGTGCAGAGTTTACTTCGTTGTTTAGGACAACTAATACACCTTTGCCAATAGATTGTTCTGAGGCAGCGGTACAAATGGCAGCAGACAGGTTGCTTGGGCCGTCATAGCCGAGTTCTGAACCGTTCCTCATGGCAGCTACCATGACAATTGGTTTATTGGAATTAATATTGAGGTCAAGGTAATACGCTGTTTCTTCAAGGCTGTCAGTACCATGGGTAATGACTACGGCGTCTATATCTGACCGGTCAAGGGTTTGCTTAACATCGGCTGCGAGTTTCATGATCAATTCGGGCGTCATTTGCGGTCCCGGGTATTTACCAAAGGTAATGACCTCGATGTCGGCAATTTTGTCGATATTGGTGACCATGGACATGATTTCTTCGCTGGACAATGCCGGAATGGCGGCAGCAAGTCGCTTGTCGACTTTCATTGAAATGGTACCACCTGTGAATATTACTGCAACTTTCTTCACGTGAATCCTCCTCGTCGGTATTATTAAAAATAGTCTACTGTCTATTATACAATATAATGGTCGTTTTATATACGAAGGAACTACGGCGTAATCTCTCATTAACTTTACATCCTAAGGACGTTCATGTAAAATAGTTTAGGATAAAAGAGAGGTGTAAGAAATGAAGGCATATTTGGATAACAGTGCGACGACGAGGCCTTATGATGAAGTTATTGAGGCGATGTCTGAGGCGATGAAAAATAGATATGGGAACCCTTCAGCGCTGCATAAAATGGGCATTGAGGCGGAGAATGACATAAAAAGCTGTAAGAAAGCTGTTATAAGAGCTTTGGGTAATCCTGATGGAGAAATTTTGTTTACCTCAGGAGGGACAGAATCGAATAATTTGGCAATCTTAGGGACGGCTAGACGTTTAGCGAAGCGTAAGAATCATATCATAACATCGGTAACTGAGCATAAGTCTGTATTAGAGGCTTTTAAAGTATTAGAATCAGAAGGGTATCAAGTGACTTGGTTACCAGTTAGCCATGAAGGCGTAGTGAGTGCTGAAGCTGTACTTGCTGCTGTAACAGATCAGACTGCCCTAATTAGTATTATGTGGGTCAATAATGAAACGGGTGTAATTCAACCGATTGAGGAGATTGCAAAAGGACTCAAGAAATTAAAACAACCACCTATCTTTCATGTAGATGCGGTTCAAGCTTTTGGCAAGCTTAAAATTGATTTGAAACGTGTTGGGATTGATTTATTAACTGGTAGCGGTCATAAAATTCATGGCCCGAAGGGCATCGGCTTCCTGTATTTGAAGAAGGGGTTGCAGCTTAAGCCGCTTGTTTATGGTGGTGGTCAGCAGATGGATTTAAGACCGGGAACGGAAAACACTTATGGTATAGTTGGTTTAGAAAGTGCTGTGAATAAGAGTTTTGAAGACTTTGAAGCAAAGCTTGTGCATATGGCTGGACTTCGCGAGAAGCTAAGAGTGGGTATTATGTCAGCACTGCCACTCGTTGTAGCCAATACGCCAAAGGATTTACCGACTGCTCCGCATGTACTGCATTTAAGTTTCCCAGACATTCGGGGTGAAGTATTACTGCATGCAATGGAAACAGACGGGGTATATGTTTCTATTGGGTCGGCTTGTAATTCTAAGGTCAAGAAATATTCTCATGTGCTTGAAGCGATGAAGCTTAGCACATCACACAAAGAGGGTGCGGTTCGCTTTAGCCTGTCTACGGAAACAACAGAAGTAGAAATTGAGTATGCAATTGAGCAGGTGGTTAAGCACTATACTTCACTATTTGAAATTATTAAGGGGCGTTAAATTATGGATGGTATTATTTTAGTTAAATACGGCGAAATTGCACTGAAGGGTTTAAATAGACATCACTTTGAAAATAGATTGATGGACAATATTAAGGCTTCACTTAGAGGTTTAAGAGGTTACAAAGTAACTAAGGAGCATGGCAGAATGTACATTGCCCATGACAAAGCACTTGAAGATGATATTATTGAGCGTGTGACGAAGGTATTTGGACTAGTAGCGCTTTGTCCTGGGGTTGCGGTTGAAAATGACTTAAACATCATTAAAGTTGCGGCACTTGAAGAAACAAAAAAATTAATTGAAGAAACGGGTCAGGTGCGGTTTAAAGTGGAAGCGCGTAGAAGTGATAAGAAGTTCCCATTCACTTCACCTGAGATATGCAAGCACGTCGGTGGTTACATTAATACGACGCTTGAAGAAGTTTCTGTAGATGTTCATACCCCTGAATTTATGGTAAATATTGAGGTGCGTGAACGTACTTATATTTATTGTAGAGAGATTGCTTGCTATGGCGGTATGCCTTACGGGTCTTCTGGTAAGGCGGCGTTACTGCTTTCGGGTGGTATTGATAGTCCTGTTGCTGGTTGGATGATGGCAAAGCGTGGTGTAGAGCTTTCTGCTGTACATTTCCATTCGTACCCGTTTACGAGTGATAGAGCTAAAGAGAAGGTACTTGATTTAGGGCGTATACTTTGTCGTTACGTGGGCAAAATGAAGATCTATAGTGTAAACCTTTTAGAGATTCAAAAAGAAATTGGCGCAAAGTGTCCTGAACAAGAAATGACCATACTTTCAAGACGTTTCATGATGGCTATTGCAGAGCGTATTGCTAAGCAGGACGGGTGTCAGGCTTTGATTACTGGTGAGAATATTGCACAGGTGGCGAGTCAAACGATTGAA
>JBGSUZ010000020.1:0-2336 GCA_041753235.1 Acidaminobacteraceae bacterium | reverse complement strand
TGGCATTATTACAGAGCGTGGCGTAATTCGACCACCTTACATGGAAAATATTACAGCACTCAAAATAGAAATTAGCATGGGTAAATAAGCACTTCATTATCCATTCAAAATAAGGAGGATTAGCCTTGAAAGCAATTATTGGGGGTACGGGCGTTTATGCAATAGAAGGCGCACACCCAGCTAAAACCCTTCAGGTCGAAACGCCCTATGGCACAGTCGAAATGGAGCATATGAACATTGATGGCATTGAGATCGTTTTTTTAGCAAGACATGGCAAGGGACATAAGACCCCGCCTCATATGATCAATTATCGTGCCAATATGAAGGCACTTCAAATTCTTGGCGTTGACGAAGTTCTTGCAACCTGTGCTGTAGGTTCATGTCATGAGTCTTTAGCGCCGGGTGAGTTAGTACTGATTAACGACTTTCTAGATTTCACGAAAGGGCGAGTACAAACTTACTTTGATGGGACAGAAGGCGTGGCTCATTTAGATGTCTCTACGCCTTACTGCCCAAATTTACAGTCCTCAATTCTAGAAACTGCAAAAACTTTAGAAATGCCTATTTATACGGATGCTGTTTATGTCTGTACAGAAGGTCCTCGTTTTGAAACTGCTGCTGAGATAAAGATGTTCAGAAATGCAGGGGGCGATGTGGTTGGTATGACCAATTTCCCTGAAGTCGTTCTCGCCAAAGAATTAGGTCTATGTTATGCAGCCGTTGGTTTTGTTACCAATTGGTGTACTGGCGTCAAAAAGGGTGCCATCGAAATGCACGATATAGAAGGTTCTATTGGTTATAACCGCAAGCGTCTTACAGAGCTATTCTTACAAGTTCTTACACGCACTCCGGCTGATAAACATTGCCGCTGCGATGCTTCATTGATTCGTTTATAATTCAGAATATACAGGGGGCAAATGATATGCAATATCAAGCAGTCAGAGAAGAAATTGTTAAAATGGGCAATAAAATTGCAACCACTGGTCTCGTAATGGGCACTTGGGGCAATATAAGCGCAAGAATTCCCGGAACAGAACTCATGGCAATTACGCCAAGTGGTGTTGACTACGAAACGATTAAACCAGAGGATATTCCAGTGTTAGACTTCGAAGGCAACGTAGTCGACGGCGACTTAGTACCTTCAATTGAATGGCATTTGCATTTAGAAATTTATAAGTCAAGATCAGATATTAATGGCATCATCCATACACATAGCGCTTTTTGTACTGCAATGGCTATTGCAAGAAAACCTATACCGGGTGCTTGTGAAGACATGGTTCAAATTGTTGGCGGCGATGTACGCGTAGCTGAATACGTACTTCCGGGTACGCATGAACTAGGCATTGCAGCGGTTAACGCACTTGAAGGACGCAATGCAGTTATATTGGCCAATCACGGCTTGGTTGGCGCAGCAGGCAGTCTTAAAGAAGCTTATAAAATAGTCAATGTTGTTGAAAAATCAGCTCAAGCGACTATTTACGCGCATATGTTAGGTGGCGTTGTTCCACTTAGCCAAGGCGATATTGACGCGATGAGAGGTTTTTACCTCAACAGTTACGGACAAAGAAAGGGGTAGGTATGTCAAATTCTGAACATAAAAAAACAGGCTTTGATACCTTAGCCATTCATGGTTCGCGCCATAAAAAACAGGCATCTAACGCACTAAACGCACCCATTTTTATGACCTCAACTTTTGAATTCAATAGCACAGATCACGTAGCGGACGTCATGTCTTTTAAAAGTGATGACTATGTGTATACAAGAGGAAATAACCCAACACTCAGAGACTTTGAAAACCGTATGGCAGACCTAGAAGGTGGCGCCGGTGCAGTTGCCTTTGCCTCAGGGATGGCA
This sequence comes from Acidaminobacteraceae bacterium, assembly GCA_041753235.1. Classification (GTDB taxonomy): domain Bacteria; phylum Bacillota; class Clostridia; order Peptostreptococcales; family Acidaminobacteraceae; genus JBGSUZ01. Next base: position 482 of record JBGSUZ010000020.1, on the reverse strand, counting down.
GCTATTAGTTCAACACTAATGTCACTGCTTGCACCAGGGGACTTGGTAGTAGCACATAGAACCCTTTACGGTTCTGCTCACAGTTTTATAGAGAAGTTGCTAGCAAAGTATCAAATCAATTATGCCTTTGAGGACTTAACCGATTTAACTGTACTCGAAAAATATAAAGGTAGAACTGATTTGAAAGTTATTTATTTTGAAACGCCTGCGAATCCAACATTAGATGTAATTGACGTTGAAGCGATTGTAACTTTTGCCTCAAGTCTTAATGCAAAAACAGTCGTAGATAATACTTTTGCTTCGCCTTATTTCCAGCAGCCTTTAGCTATGGGCGTAGATGTGGTTGTTCACAGTGCTACTAAATATATTTGTGGTCATGGCGATGTAGTAGCTGGTGTTGCTATATCTAAGGATATAGATTATATTCAATCACTCAAATTTGAGTATATGTGCGAACTAGGTGGTGCTATGAGCCCATTTAA
>JBGSUZ010000019.1:0-13595 GCA_041753235.1 Acidaminobacteraceae bacterium | reverse complement strand
GGGTAAATTTGGTAGACCACCGCGTCGTGCCACCACTGTTTTTTCATAAAATTCACCTCGTCAATAACTTTGGGCAGGGACTGCCCTCTCTTGTTTTGAGTATAGTATAATAAAAACAATGGGAGAAGAGGTGTCAATGGCACCTAGTCAGTCTTCTCTGCCGGTTGTGTTTTAGAGGAGGCGTTTTTATGAAGCAAGACCCCTATGAGGCTCACAAGCTCATTTATGATATTATTGACGAAGCCGTGCGCATACGCTCAGAAACGGTTCGCATGTCACAACTGATAGATGAAACCTATACGCTTACAAACGCTCAACAAGGTCTCCTAGGCATGATTTACCGCTATGAAGGGTCTACGCAGTCGGAGCTTGCAGACATTTACCAAAGGGACCTAAAAAACATTATTAAAGGTGTACGCACGCTGGAAAAACGAGGGCTGGTGACTAAGGGGAAAAGAGGCATGGAAAAACCGTTGTTTCTAACCGATGAAGGTCGCAATATGAACGACCGTCTCATGCAGCTAAGAGGCCACATGATAGACGCGCTAATGTCTAGTCTGCCTAAGGAACAACTTGAACTCACCAGAGAAACTTTGCAGCAACTTTCGGAGGCAATGACGGCCTATTTAAATGACCTTGAAAAGCAAACGCCAGATTCTTGAATAAGGTTGCGAAGGCTCAAGGTTCGTACTATAATGAGAAGGTATCAGGAGATATGGTAAGGTCGGGTCCAAACCAATCGGAGGTACACCTATGCACAAATCTATGATTCGCATGAGAATGAGCATGCATGACGCTCACTACGGCGGCAACTTAGTTGACGGCGCAAAAATGCTTAACCTTTTCGGAGACGTGGCAACTGAGCTCCTAATCCTTCAGGACGGAGACGAAGGTTTGTTTGCGGGCTACGAGAAAGTAGAATTCCTTGCACCAGTATTTGCAGGAGACTACATCGAAGCAGTGGGCGAAATCACTACTGTGGGCAACTCATCTAGAAAAATGGTTTTCGAAGCTAGAAAAGTCATTGTTCCTAGACCTGATCTCAATGAATCTGCTTGTGACGTATTGCCAGAACCAATTGTGGTCTGCAGAGCGGTAGGTACTTGCGTAGTGCCTAAAGACAAGCAAAGAAACAACAAGTAGGAGGACGCTTTAAGATGGAAAAATTAATCATCACGGCTGCCCTTACTGGCGCAGAAGTTACAAAAGAAGCTTGTCCTAACCTTCCAGTTACGCCAGATGAGATCGCGGAAGCGGCTTACGAGTGCTGGAAAGCTGGCGCGTCTATCGTGCACGTTCACGCTAGAGATGCTGAGGGCAACCCAACTCAAGATTATGCGGTTTACAAAGAAATTATTGAAAAGACAGCTGCTAAGTGTAATATCATCGTTCAGCCTTCTACAGGCGGCGCGACTTACCACACAGCTGAGCAAAGACTCCAACCAGTTGATTTGAAACCAGAAATGGCGACACTCAGCTGTGGTACTTGCAACTTCGGTGACGAAGTATTCATGAACCCAGAAGGCTACATGGAAGACTTTGCTAAAAAAATGCAAGAAAATGGCGTTAAGCCAGAATTCGAAATTTTTGAGCGCGGCATGATCGAAAATGCTAAGAAATTGCTCAAAAAAGGCTTGGTGTCAGCACCAATGCACTTCGATTTCGTTCTTGGCGTTCCAGGCGCATGCCCCGGTGAAGTTGAAGATCTCCTTTACATGGTGAAACAGCTTCCTGCTGGTTCAACTTGGACAGTTGCAGGTGTTGGTCGTTACCAATTACCATTGTCAACTTACGGGATCCTTCTTGGCGGCAACGTTCGCGTTGGTTTCGAGGACAATATTTACTATACTAAAGGCGTTAAAGCAGATTCTAACGCACAAATGGTTGCACGTGTTGCAAGACTTGCTAATGAACTTGGCAGAGAAGTGGCAACACCAGATGAAGCCCGCGTAATTCTCGGCTTAAAAAAATAGCCTTAGTACTTTTTAGTTAAATCAAAGCCCCTGCTTCTTTACTGAATATATTCAGCAAGGAAGCAGGGGCTATTTGTTTGTGGTAACTCTAAGTTTTAAGAAGATTAAACCTTATTTAAGTGTACTGGTGCAGTTTGGACAGCGGCTTGCCTCTAAATGAATTGGTGTAAAACAGAAAGGACAAGGTTTTGTTGTAGGTGCAGCAGGCCCTTCTTCTTTTTTCGGCTTTAGTCGATTAAGCTGACGAATTGCAATGAACACTGAAAAAGCGATGATGATAAAGTCGAGGATGGTATTGAGGAACAGACCGTAGTTGAGTGTGGCTACGCCTGCGGCTTTAGCGTCTGCAATCGTGCTGAATTGCCCTTCGCCCAAAGTGATGAAGAGGTTTGTTAAGTCTATTTTGCCTAAAATCAAGCCTATGAGGGGCATGATAATGTCGTTAACCAGTGATGTGACCAGTTTACCGAAGGCGCCACCGATGATAACGCCGACTGCTAAGTCCATTACATTGCCTTTCAGGGCAAATTGTTTAAATTCTTTCAACATAGAAGTGTTGCTCCTTTCAAGTTTACATAGTGATTAAAAGTAAAGCGTGTTGTTTAAAACGGTGAAGCGAGCGTCAATATTCTAGAACCTTAATGTTTTTATAGTCAAAGTAGTGCTCGTCTCGATTTAAGTTGAAATAGGTCGTGATACCGTCGCCGTTAGAGAATTCTTCACCTAAGTCTGCAACAATCCATTTGCCGTTTACAAAAAGTTCGTTCCAGAAATGGCCTTGATCTGCATGGTCTCCAGTAACAATTCTACATGGAATGCCTATGCTTCTGAGTAGTGCCGCGTAAAAGTAAGCCATTTCTTCTTCTGAGCCGACAGCATTGTCAAAAACTTGTGCGGGACTGCGGAGCTTGTTTTGACTCACAGCAGTATCAAATTCAATGTTTTTTTCAATCCACTGATAAATTGCCTTCGCTTTTTTATAAGAAGTGTCTTCTTTGTAGGTCAAAAGCTTTGCGAGGGAGCTCATTTTTTCAAGGTCTGAAGTCACTCGGCTACTAGGAATTAGGTAGCGTATATTGTTGTTGCTTATGTTAATCAGACTAAACTGGAGAACGTTGCTTTCGTCGTAAGTGATAAGTGGTTCAAAGCGCAAATTGGCTTCGTTTTGTGAGAAAAGTCTACCCTTGTCGGCTTCTTCGACGTAGATATTGTGTTTGCCTAAACCGAAGGGCAAGTATATTTTTTGTTCAAAACGTTTATTTTTGACAGGCACATAGAAGGAAATAGACTGGCTGTCTTTGCTGACCTTAACGTTAAATCCGTCGATTTGTGATTGAACACTGCCTTTTAAGGTAAAAAAGTCACTAAAGGTCTGGTTGGCATAAATAGGTTCGCTGAATTTCATGCCAAGGCTGTAGTAGTTTTGAAATTCAATGTAGTGTTCGTCGCGCTCTTGAATGGTCAACTCGTTGATTTGAAAACTGTCGGCGATTGCGTTAATAACGGCATTTGATTGACGAATATCGGACTCTTTACTGTGTTTAAAGTGAAGGACATATGCCATTTGTCGCTGTTTGAAAAGGTAGGTGACTTGCTTATAAGTTGTTTTGCCATCCTTAAGATCTGAGTAGATTGCAAAGGAATCTAACTGTGTGGCAGTCACTTTATCCACTTTGGTGATTTGTGTGTGCTGAGGATCGAGATTGATGATGTCGCGCTCTACTTGCTTTTCCACACGTTCCAAAGTATCGGAAGCGCTAACTTGTTTTTGTGAAAGCTCCAGTGAAAAGTATTCGTAATCGTCTTTATAGCCATAGATTTGCTTTTTTTCGTCAAGCAGTACCCAATGGACAGGTACGCTGATGCGCAGGCCAAGATTAGGGACGTTGATCCGCTTGTAATAATTATTGCTGTCGATAAAGTCGAATTGGTTAGATAACGAGCCGTCTGCTAATGAAAGCTTACCGGTACTTTTATCCCAATTTGCTTCAAAATGCAGTGCGTCAACGAGGAATAACAGCGGGGCTAAAATTCTTTGGTCGCTATAAAAGGGACCAGAACTTAGGGTTTGATCTTTGCCGTTAATAGAAGCAATATTTGATTCTAAGTCCATTTTGACAAAATTATTGTTTTTATATAGAATCAAATAGCGATCAGACTCTAGTTTGACGTAAAAACCGAGTGCGCTAGCGAGCTCACTGACAGGCACATAAACCTCGTTACCAAAAACTTGGGGTTCTCTGGAAAATGAAATTTCTCGTTTGTTATATAAAATTTGCAAGTCGCCACTATACGCAGACTTAGGCGTAGTGGTGATTTTGGGACTGGTAGCGGTTTTATCACTAAATGAAAACCCAAGTCCGCCAAGCAGGGTAATGCAAAGAAACATTGTAAGCCATTTTTTCATAATTATCCACCTATAGTTATAAGCCGCTTGTTTTAAGGGGCGTGGTCTGCTATACACTATTAATAATGCTAATAACAATATACCATGTTTTAGAGCAGTCACTAAGTCCGAATGATTTCTTTAAAGCAAATGTAATAATTCAGGAAATCAGTTCTTATTTTACCCGCTTAGGTTGTGTTTGTACCAAGTTCGTGTTTATAATAGAGTATATAAAAACAGCACAGCCCAGTTCTAAAACAGACTGGGCTTTTTTAAGAGCAGTGGAGGTGGCGTTTTTGGACGCAGGATTATTAAGAAAAAAGACGGTGAATGAACTCAGAGAGTTGGCTAAGGCTTTAGAAGTGCCTTACATATCAAAATATAAAAAAGACGAATTAATCGATATTATCTTGAATGGCGGGCATTCGCCGGCGATCCACCATGCCTACGACTTCCAGACAGAAGCTGGTACATACGAGGAAGATCTCTCTGAAACAGATGAATCATCGGATTTGTATTCTGAAACTAGCGAACCACAGATGACAGAGAAGGCGGAATTTGTGCCTGAACTAGAAGAAGTGATTCCTGTTTTTGAAAATGAAGCAGCAGATGAGTCGGATGCGCTAGGTGAAGAGGTCAGTGGTGTCATTGACATACTTGAAGAAAAGGGTTTTGGTTTTATTCGCATTAAAAATGAAACTGATATTTACGTTTCTCAAAAGCAGATTATCCGTTTTGGTCTTAGAACGGGTGACTTGGTGCAGGGTACGACTATGTTGCCAGGGCCGAATGACCGTAACAGAAGGCTACGCTATGTCAATTTAGTTAACGGCATGACGCCAATCTCGGGTTTCAAACGCCCGTTGTTTGACGATTTGACACCAACTTTCCCGACGGAGCGATTTGTTCTTGAAAAAGCTTTTCCAGATGTGACGTTAAGGCTCATAGACTTGTTCTCTCCAATTGGTAAGGGACAGCGTGGTCTGCTCGTTGCACCGCCAAAAGCAGGTAAGACGATGTTGCTTCAGAAAATTGCCAAGGCGCTCAATGAAAATTACCCAGAAGTAGATGTTATTGTGTTGCTCATTGATGAACGACCAGAGGAAGTTACTGAAATGAAGCGTTCCATTAAAGCTGAAATTGTCAGTTCTACCTTTGATGAACCACCAGCGAATCATATTGAAAAAGCAGAATATGCTATTTTAAGAGCGAAGAACATGGTGGAAATGAAAAAAGATGTGGTCATTCTCCTTGACAGCATTACCCGACTTGCTAGAGCCTACAACTTGGTTATGCCGTCTAGCGGAAGAACCTTGACCGGTGGTTTTGACCCAGCGGCCCTTCACAAACCTAAGCGCTTCTTCGGGGCTGCTAGAAATGTAGAAGAGGGTGGCAGTCTTACAATCATTGCAACGGCCCTTATTGAAACAGGTTCGAAAATGGATGAAGTTATTTTTGAGGAATTCAAAGGAACAGGCAATATGGAACTGACGCTGAGCCGTCGGTTGGCAGAAAAACGGATTTTCCCAGCAATGGATGTACGTCGATCAGGCACTCGTCGTGAAGAAAAGCTTCTTACCGAGTCGGAATTAGAGGCTGTTTGGAAGATACGCAGAAATATGGGCGCAGGGGATGATGCGGCAGAACTGCTGATTGACCATATGAACAATACAAGAGACAATGAAGAATTTATTGAACTCGTCAAAAAGTGGGAATAAGCAAAAATAAGTTTTGTACAAAATAAAAGCTTGTGATATAATCTAGTAGCTTGACATTCGTATTGGCAATGTTATATTATTATAAAAGTGATATTTTTTAATGAAAGAGGTGAACTTCATGAAATCTGGAATCCATCCTAACTACAAAACTGTAGAAGTTAAGTGTGCGTGTGGCAATCATTTCCAAACAAAATCGACTGCGAATGAAATCAAAATCGAAATTTGTTCAGAATGCCATCCATTCTACACTGGTACTCAAAAGCAAATTGAGCGCGGCGGTAGAGCTGATAAGTTCAAGCAAAAGTTTGGCTTATAAAACTGACATCTATGAAATTAAAAGGTTAGAGGATTTATTCTCTAACCTATTTTATTATGAAAAATTTACCATAAAATACTATTTTGTATATAATACCCATTAAATCGAATGGGGCGGAGGACGCAGATGAGCAAACTCTACTTTAGATATGGTGCAATGAATTGCGGCAAGTCAACCAATCTGCTGCAGGTAGCTTATAACTATGAAGAGCGCGGCATGCGCGTGGCAATATTAAAACCTAAGACGGACACCAAAGGTGGCGACACGGTCGTCTCAAGACTGGGTGTGACCCGAACGGTAGACCTATGGATTCCGGCTGAAGAAGACCTTTACAGTGCGGTAGTGTCCTATCAACGTCAAGTTGGTAAAATTGACTGTGTCCTTGTTGACGAGGTTCAGTTTTTTAAAAAACATCAGATTGACCAGCTGTTTGAGTTGGCGGTTATCGAAAATATTCCTGTGATCTGCTATGGATTGAGAACGGACTTCCTTATGAATGGCTTTGAGGGCAGCGAAAGATTATTGCTGTTAGCCCATAGTCTTGAAGAACTCAAAACCATTTGCACCTGTGGCAAAAAAGCCATTCTAAACGGCAGAAAAATCAACGGACGCTATGTGTTCGAAGGTGAACAGGTCGCAATAGACGGTGAAGATCAGGTAGAATATCAGTCCCTATGCCCAAAGTGCTACTTTACGCACAAAGGCAGTAGCCAGAGAGGTGAGTAAATGGGCAAACAATATTGCAACATAGGCGGTCAGGCTCTTATTGAAGGGGTCATGATGCGTGGCAAAAATACCATCGCCATTGCACTCAGAAAAGCGGACGGCAGCATTGAGGTTAAGGTAGAAGATGTGAAAAGCATACACCACTCTCCTTTGGTTAAGCTACCACTTGTTCGAGGCGTAGTAGGGCTTATCTCTTCAATGGTAGTCGGTACTAAGGCTTTGGCCTGGTCGGCAGAGGTTTATTCAGAAGTAGATGAAAGTTACGAAGTCAGCAAGTTTGAAAAATGGCTGATGGAGAAGCTTGGAGACAAGGCAGATTCAGTTCTTGTAGCGGTTTCTATGGTTCTGGCACTATTTATGGCCTTTTTCTTATTTGGCGCACTGCCAACCCTACTGATTAATTTCCTCAAATCTGTGACGGAGAATCGATGGATTTTGACCATTGCTGAAGGTGTACTGAAAATAGGCGTATTTGTCGCTTATATTGGTGCAATTTCATTTATGAAGGATATTAGGCGCGTGTTCCAGTATCACGGCGCTGAACATAAAGCAATTCACTGTATTGAAAATGGCAAGGAACTCACTGTGGAAAACGTCAAAGGATTTACGACGCTTCACCCCCGTTGTGGCACCAGTTTTTTAATTATTGTACTCGCAGTCAGCATTGTCGTCTTTAGCTTTATCAGCTGGAGCAACATCTGGGTGCGCATAGGCCTTAAAATTTTGTTCTTGCCACTCATTGCAGGCGTTGCTTATGAAATTATTAAATGGGCGGGTCGCAAGGACAGTTTAGCGGTGAACATCATCAGCTATCCGGGTCTTATGATGCAAAAACTTACAACAAAAGAGCCAGACGATCGTCAAATTGAAGTGGCGATTGCTGCACTTAAAAAAGTAATTGAATTAGAAGGAATGGATGGCTCATGCTCATAAAGGAAGCTTTGGCCTATGGCCGTGAACACTTAGCGGACTTAACGGAAGTGGCTGGACTGGAAACGGAATGGTTACTGGAATGGGTTCTAAGCGAAACGCGAATTTATTTAATTTTAAATGGCAATAAAGCGCTCGACCAGACACAGGCATTACAGTTTACGGACGCAATTACGCGCAGACGCTCGGGCGAGCCGCTTCAATATATCATTGGAACCCAAGAATTTATGGGTCTAAGTTTTGAGGTGACACCGGACGTTTTAATTCCTAGACGTGACACAGAGTGTCTTGTGGAATTAGTCGTTGAACATTATAAAAACGACAAGGCGCCTATGACTGTGTTGGACCTTGGTTCAGGCAGTGGTGCTATTGGTGTGAGCATCGCTTACTATTTAAAAGAAGCTAATATAACCTGTGTGGACCTCTCCGAAGGGGCCCTTAAAATGACTCAGCGAAATGGGCAGCGGCTTTTGGAAGCCTTAAACCCGGAACGCTTCAAGACCGTTCATGCAGACATGTTTGAATACCTAGAGCTTTTAGCCGATGACTCTCAAGACCTGATAGTGTCGAATCCGCCGTATATACCGAGTGCAGATATTGCAGAACTTCAAGTGGAGGTCAAATGCCATGAACCACATACGGCATTAGATGGTGGAATGGACGGGCTAGATTACTACAGACGACTGGTGCGTGAGGCAAAATATAAGTTAAAAACAGGGGCTTGGATGCTCTTTGAAGTAGGCCATGATCAAGCGGAAGCGGTAGCACAACTTTTTCTTGACGATGGGGGCTATGAAGACATACAATGCTATCGGGACTTGCAAGACGTGCTTCGTATTGTCGGTGCCCACAAAAAGTAGATGAGGTGTAGAAATGTTTGATAAACTTGAATTTATAGAAGGCCGTTACCTTGACTTGTCAGAAAAAGTGGCAGACCCTGAAGTTATTAATGACCAAAAATTATGGCAGAGGCTCATGAAAGAGCACGCAGAAATTACCCCAATTGTTGAGGCGTATAAGGAATACAAACAAATTCGGGAATCGATTGCCGAAATGAAAGAAATTTTAAATGAGAGCAGCGACGAAGATTTGAGAGAGCTTGCAAAAATGGAACTCCCAGATTTGGAAGACCGTGTAGAATTCCTAGCGATTGAGTTGAGAAAGCTTCTGCTTCCTAAGGACCCTAACGATGACAAGAACATCATCATGGAGATTCGAGCAGGTGCTGGTGGCGACGAGGCAGGCCTCTTTGCGGCGGAACTGCTCAGATTATACACGAGATACGCAGAGCGTCTTAGATGGAAAGTAGAAATGATGAATACCTCAGATACAGGGGTTGGTGGTGTCAAGGAAGCTTCAATGATGATTACGGGCAAGGGTGTTTATTCTAGACTTAAGTTTGAGTCAGGCGTTCACCGTGTACAAAGAGTCCCTGCAACAGAGTCAGCAGGCCGTATTCATACATCTACAGCAACCGTAGCGGTACTTCCGGAAGCAGAAGAAGTTGAAGTTGATCTTAACACAAACGATTTGCGTATCGACGTTTTCCGTTCATCGGGCAACGGCGGTCAGTCGGTTAATACGACGGACTCAGCGGTTCGTGTTACCCACTTGCCAACGGGCATGGTGGTTTCTTGTCAGGATGGTAAATCTCAGCTTTCCAATAAGGAAAAAGCGATTCAAGTCCTTAGAGCAAGACTTTACGAAAAGCAATTAGATGAGCGTAATGCAGAAATTGCAGAAGATAGAAGAAGTCAGGTTGGTTCGGGTGACCGAAGTGCCAAGATTAGAACTTACAACTTCCCACAGGGCCGTATTACCGACCACCGTATCGGTCTTACACTCTACAAGCTAGACGCATATATGGACGGCGAAATTGATGAAATGCTGGATGCAGTCAGTACTTTCTATCAAGCAGAAGCGCTTAAAGCAATGGAAGAGTAAAATCAGCGAACCCCTTCGGAAGAAGGGGTTCTTTTAATAGTAAAAGGAGGCGCTGTATGGCCATCGCGTACACATTAAGCATGAAAGAAGTACAATTTATAGACATTCGTTCTCCAAGAGAATTCAGAACAGGAACCATTCCGGGTGCGATCAATGTGCCTTTATTTTTAGACGAAGCTTACGAAACTGTAGGCACAGTCTACAAACAAAAGGGCCCAGCGCAAGCTAAAAAGGTGGCGATGAAGTTCGTTGCAGCACGACTGCCTGAAATTTATGAGCAATTTTTAGAAATAGAAGCGCAAGGGAAACCTATGATGATGTTCTGTGCTAGGGGTGGTATGCGTAGCAAAACGCTTAAGAACATGCTCAGCAATTTAGGCCATGAGCTTGAACGCCTTGATGGTGGGTATAAAGCCTATCGACAGGTTGTGATAAATGAAACGGAAGCGGCGTGTAAGCGAGCGCAAATGGTTGTACTTCACGGTATGACGGGCGTTGGTAAAACCCAAATTTTAAAAGCACTTGAAGCAAAAGGCGCTAAAATGATAGACATTGAAGGCATTAGTGAACATAGAGGCTCTATGCTAGGCCGTATTGGTCTGCCGGAACAACCGAACCAACGAGAATTTGAACATCTTATTTTAGAAGCGCTTTTGGCGGGAGATGGGCACACCGTATACGTTGAGGCTGAAAGTAAGCGACTGGGCCGCAATACACTGCCAGAGGCGTTTATGGTGGCAATGCGCCGTGGTGGTCATATTGACCTAACTGCTTCTATCGCCTTTAGAAAGGGTATCTTAATAGAGGAGTATGCAAACTGTTCTTCTTACATTGACGAAATGGTTGAGGTGCTAAACGGTTTTAGAAAACAACTGGGCAATGACAAGGTCAATGCGTTGCAGGAAAAACTAAAACAAGGCGATTTAGCCACCGTAGCTGAAATTTTAATGGTTGAATATTACGATCCTAAATATAAACACGCCTCGTTAGGGGTGACTTATGATGCAGTCTTCGAGATTACTTCAATTGAGAGCACAGTGTCAGACTTATTAGCGTGGCAGTGTGCTTTTGAAAAGACAAATGCCGAGCGAATAGGTGCTGAGGGACTTGGGTTGAATACCCGTGTTATAGATTTGACGGTGCTCAAGGAATTTGAAACGGGTAGCAAAGCATGGTCTTCAGCAATGGACCGGTTGCTTATGTTGGGGGCGGATCAGTTAAAGGCTGGAGAAACAGTGGCCTTTCCTACAGAAACGGTATATGGGATTGGGGCAGATGCGCTGAACCCGAATGCAATTGCTAAAATTTATGAGGCGAAGGGCAGACCATCTGACAATCCACTGATTGTTCATATTGCACATATAGAAGAATTAGAACCACTGGTTGCAGAGGTTTCTGATATGGCTAAAAGCTTGATAGATGCCTTTTGGCCGGGTGCGTTGACACTCATTTTTCCAAAGTCGGACAATGTGCCTGCTTGTGTAACGGCAGGACTTTCGACCGTTGCAGTTCGTATGCCGAGCCATCCGATTGCACGCCGCTTAATTGAACTTTCTGGGTGTGCTATAGCAGCGCCAAGTGCCAATTTGTCTGGCAAACCAAGTTCAACTTGTGGTCGAGATGTGGTGGCGGACTTAACAGGACGGGTGTCTGTAATCGTTTGTGGTGAAGATGCACAGATTGGTCTTGAATCTACAGTATTAGACGTAACTGGAGAAGAACCGGTGGTCCTGAGACCGGGCGGCATAACACTAGAGGCAATTCGCTCAGTGGTAGGCTGTGGGCGCTATGATGAGAAGCTCAATCTAAAACTGGATGAAGGTGAACAGCCTAGGTCGCCGGGTATGAAATATACCCACTATGCACCAGAGGCAGAAGTAACGGTTTACTGTGGTACAGCTGAAATGCTAAAATCAACACTTCAACTGAAAGTAGCAGATGCACTCGCAAGAGGTGTCAAAGCAGGTGTGATGAGTGTGGAAGAGGTAGGTACTGACTTTGAAGGTGCGCAGGTACTAATGATAGGCAGTTGGGCGGCGCCAGAAGTTGCAGCGTCACGTCTCTTTACACTGCTCAGAGACTTCGACCATTTAGGTGTACAAGAAGTCTATGCAGTAGGATTCGATGAGGCTGGTCTAGGCAAGGCCATTATGAACCGACTCATTAAGGCAGCAGGTCATAGGGTGATTCATGTTTAAAATGCTTGAAATGCACGAAACTTTCGTGTATAATATATAAGATTGAAAAGCTGTCAGGGAGTTGAATTGTTCAACTTATACAAGTTATAGGAGGTGCCATATGAAAATTGCAGTAGGCAGTGACCATGGCGGTCTAGAGCTTAAAAAAGAAGTCGTACGTTATTTAGAAGCTCATGGCTATGAAGTGAAGGACTTTGGAACGCATACCACAGATTCTTGCGACTACCCAGAATTTGGAGTAGCAGTAGCGGAAGCGGTTGTACACGGCGCATATGAAAAAGGCGTTATCATCTGCGGAACTGGTCAGGGCATAGCATTAGCAGCCAATAAGGTTAAGGGTGCCAGAGCAGTTGTTTGTTCGGACACATTTAGCGCTGAAATGACAAGAGCTCATAATGATGCCAATATTCTCAGCCTCGGCGAACGTGTCGTTGGTAAAGGTTTGGCACTAAAAATTCTTGAAACTTGGTTGAAAACCGAATTTGAAGGCGGTAGACACACTAACCGAGTGGACCTGATAAAAGCAACTGAAAACAAAAACTTTAAGTAGCAGTCGTTCGGAAGGAGTCTTTCCATGAGAAGAGTTTACGAGATGAACCACCCGTTGATCCAACACAAGTTGACCTTGATTAGGGACAAAAATACGGGTTCGAAAGAATTTAGAGCATTAATCAGAGAAGTATCTATGTTGATGGCATATGAAGTTACCAGAGGTCTTCCGCTTGAAGAAGTGGAAATTGAAACCCCTATCTGCAAAGCGAAGTCAAAAGTTCTTGCTGGCAGAAAGTTAGGTTTAGTTCCAATCCTTAGAGCCGGACTCGGTATGGTAGACGGATTTTTAGAATTGCTACCTGCGGCAAAAGTTGGTCACGTTGGTCTTTACAGAGACCCTGAGACCCTTGAGCCAGTTGAGTACTATTGTAAATTACCATCAGACGTAGAAGAAAGAGAACTTTTAGTTCTTGATCCAATGCTTGCTACAGGCGGTTCTGCAAAAGCGGCAATCCGTTTCCTTAAGGACAGAGGTGCTAAAAATATCAAGTTTATCGCCATTATTTCATGCCCAGAGGGTATTGAAGCAATCCACGCGGAGCATCCAGACGTAGATATCTACGTTGCATCAATCGATGAAAAGCTCAACGATCATGCTTACATTATTCCGGGTCTTGGAGATGCAGGCGACCGTTTATTCGGAACGAAATAACAAAAAGACAAGGTCAAATCTTGACTTAAAAGGGATGAGGGAAACCTTATCCCTTTTTGTGGTGCGCCCAGCATGGGCGCACTCTAGTCGGTGCAAGTCCGATACGGAGGCTGGTAGTGCCAACCGTTAGCCAAGAGCAAGGGTGTCGTGGGTGACTGCGAATCTGAAGGAAGCTGGAGGCAAAGTGCCGAGCTGAGGGA
>JBGSUZ010000018.1:0-1516 GCA_041753235.1 Acidaminobacteraceae bacterium | reverse complement strand
GGAAATACATCTATGACACGGTCAATGGTGGAGACAGCCCCCATCGTATGGAGGGTTGAAAGCACTAAGTGACCGGTTTCTGCTGCGGTTATGGCGGTTGAGATAGTTTCTAAGTCTCTCATTTCGCCAATGAGTATAACGTCTGGGTCTTGTCTGAGTGCTGCTCTAAGTGCGTCTGAGTAGCTTTTAGTGTCAAGTCCTAGTTCTCTTTGGTTAACCATTGAACGGTTGTGTCTGTGTAAATATTCTATAGGGTCTTCAAGGGTTAATACATGAGCGTTTTGGGTTTCGTTAATATAATTAATCATTGAAGCCAGCGTGGTTGATTTACCAGAACCAGTTGGCCCGGTTACAAGAACGAGTCCCCTTTTCAGGTTAGCAATGTCTTTGAGGATGTTTGGCAGGCCTAAAGATTCTATGGTTGGAACACTTAGGGGTACGGCTCTAAGCGCCATTCCTACGGAACCTCTCTGACGGTAAATGTTAATCCTGAAACGACAAAGATTGAGGATGGCATATGAAAAATCTACCTCTCCGTGCGCTTCAAAATGCTCTATCTGATTTGGGCTCATAATGCTGTATGCAAAGCGATGTGTGTCGTCTGGCAATAAGCGATCGAGTTTATCCAGCTTAATAAGTAAGCCGTCTAATCGAAATACGGGTGGAATACCAACGGTTAAATGAATATCTGATGCGCCGTTTTCTACTGCTAATTTGAGTAATTCATTAATGTCCATTAAATCATCCTTCTAAGTTATGTGATATTCTCAAGTATTCCTCTAGGCTTGTAGTGCCATTTAGGACGAGCTCTCTGCAGTGCTCTTCAATCTTATGCATGCCTTTGTTTTTAAAATAACGCCAAAGTTCTTCGTCTGACGCTCCTGAAAGAATAAGGTCTCTAGCATCAGGATCCAGTTTTATCAATTCATAGACAGCTGTCCTACCCTTATACCCAGTTTTTCGGCAAACCATACAGCCTATACCTTTGTGAAGTTCAAAAACCTCATTGTGTGGAACTTTTAACAATTCTCTTTCAGATTCTAGTGGAATATAAGGTGCAGAACAATGTGGGCAAATGCGTTTAACTAATAGCTGTGCAATAATTGCAACTGTTGAAGACGCTACCAAATAAGGTTCAACACCCATGTCCATGAGACGATTGATGGAAGCAACGGCGCTATTGGTATGAAGCGTAGATAATACTAAGTGACCTGTAATAGCTGCTCGTGTAGCAATTGCTGCAGTTTCTTGGTCTCTGATTTCGCCGACCATAATGATGTCTGGGTCTTGTCTAAGCATAGACCTTAGTCCGCTGGCAAAGTCAAACCCTGCTTTAAAGTTCACTTGTGATTGGGTAATGCCTTGCATTCTATATTCCACAGGATCTTCAATGGTCATAATGTTTTTACGACTGTCATTGAGCGCCTTTAGTATAGCGTACATGGTGGTGCTCTTACCGCTTCCGGTTGGGCCAGTGACTAGAATCATGCCATTTCTTGAGATCGGAAGAGCACAC
>JBGSUZ010000017.1:0-3928 GCA_041753235.1 Acidaminobacteraceae bacterium | reverse complement strand
TGTTTTTGGTTTTTTTTCATTTAGACCGATTAACCGATAGGATTTTGATTGATCGTTTTTAACCAACCAAACTGAGAAATAATCCAATTGTTCGTGCTGAATAACATCAATACTGTGTTCACTGCAATTCATTTCTGCAGCAGCAGCTTTAAGCATCTCGGCTTCTATTGCTTCGCAGCTAGACTGAGGACCGCACCCGCATAATAGACAGACTAGTAAAAGCCAAAGATAGATGATTCGCTTCACATCATTAACCTCCAATATATAACTGTGTTATAATTTCTTTCAACTCAATTATATTCCATATATTCCAATTAAAAACCCGAACAAATACGGCTTTTATTGCACAAATATGTAATATAGGTATAATGATTAATGCTATAAGTGAAAAAAACTATTAATTATATAGTTTTAGACATAAAATAGAGCATGAAGCGAATCAAATATAATAGTTAAGGGTGATATCTAGTGGGGAGAACTACGACAAACTTAAAAAAACATTATTTCACAGATAAGTTAAACCAAGCATTAGAAGGGGTCAAAGGCGCACCCATTTCTCTAATAGAGGCACCAATGGGTTTTGGTAAAACAACAGCTATAAAAGCATATATGGCAAAAGAAAAATTTAGAAACATTTGGCATTATTGCTATGACAATTCAACCCACGCTTTGTGGGATGGCATATGCGATTTGGTTGGGAAAGTCGAAAAATCAATTGCTTTTGAACTTGGACAGCTCGGACTGCCTATAGATGAGGTACTCCGCAGAGAAGCATTGAAAATACTAGGCAAGGTTCAACTGAACGAACCTATTTATGTTGTATTCGATGACATGCATTTAGTAGACTCGGAAATGGTAAATTCACTATTGGATAGTATTGTTCGTCGTAGTTATAAAAACTTACATATTGTTGTAATTTCACGTTTTACAAGTCTTACGAGCTTAGAGGAGTTAAAGCTCAAAGGAATTCTACATCACGTAACAAAAGAAGCTTTTGAATTCTCAGCAGCAGACATATTGGCTTATTCCAAACTGAGCAATCTGAGTATTGGCAGAGTAGAAGCGGAGTTTCTTGAAGTCCATACTGAGGGTTGGGTTAGTTCGATCTATTTATTTTTGCTTCAATACGCCAATAATGGTGACTATGGCAATCCGAGCAGTATTTATAATCTAATAGAAAATACAATCTTTAACTCGTTTACAACAGAAGCACAATCTTTCTTAAAATGCATGTGTTTATCTAGTGCATTTACTCTCAAACAAGCGAAATTCATGTGGGCTGGAAAAAATGTAAGTACAATGCTTGAAGAGATTGTTACAAAAAATGGTTTCATTACATACAGCCATGAAGAAAAAACTTATCATGTGCACAACTTATTTACCAATTACTTAAAAGAGATTGTTGAACAAGAAAATGGTATG
Organism: Acidaminobacteraceae bacterium; assembly: GCA_041753235.1. Taxonomy (GTDB): domain Bacteria; phylum Bacillota; class Clostridia; order Peptostreptococcales; family Acidaminobacteraceae; genus JBGSUZ01. The sequence continues at coordinate 2,506 of JBGSUZ010000017.1, read as the reverse complement.
GCAGCTGCCTATAAACATTCGGCTGACTGGGCAATTGTGGAGAAACAATACTGGGACGCCATGGTACTTTATACGAAGGCGAATGACTATGAAGGTATGCTCAAAGCATTGGAATTAGATATGGGGGCTTCTGTATTGTCGGACAGGAAAAATCAATTATTCGAAATGATTGAACAATGCCCTGAAACTATCTGGATGAGGCATTCTAAAGCCCTTTTGATTTATGGAATCAATTTAATAAGCTTTAATGAAATCGAATTGTTTGAAAGAAACTGTCAGCGGATTGTTCATATTATCGAGTCAGGTCTAATAGATAATGAAGTTGAATTAAATCAGCTGATAGGCGAGTTTGAGTTGTTACTGAGTTTTACTAAATTTAATAACGTTTTAGGCATGGGTGAACATTTGCATAAGGCTGCCGAATTAGTATATAGACCAATTGGGTTTATTGATGCACTTGAAGGCGGTTGCAGTTTTGGTTCGCCGTCAATACTCAATTTATTTTATAGAGAAGGCGGCTCTTTATCCGCATTAATGAGTGAAGTAAAAGACACATTTCCAATCTATTCAAGTTTAGCGGGTGGACATGGTGTTGGACTAAGTCCTATTATGGATGCAGAAGCAGCTCTAATGCAGGGTGCATTAATAAAAGCTGATATATTAGGGCATGCGGCCTATCGTGCAGCTCTAAAAGGCAACCAATCTGATATGATAGTAAACGCTTTATTTGTACAGCTTAAAACAGAACTGTATAAAGGTGAGTTTTTAAAAGCTACATCCTATTTGGATGAAATGAAGGCAATTGTTCAGCACAATCATAATTATAACTTGATGCATACAATCGACTTATGTGAAGGTTATTTGTATGCAATTTTAGATCAGGTGGAAGCTGTTCCTAGTTGGTTACAACTGGGGGAATCAAGTATAGACATACTCAATTTTCCTGTAGTGTCTTTTGCGAATATAATTACAGGAAGAGTATTATTAACACAAAAGGCTTATACCAAGGTCATAGGACTTAAGAATACCTACTTGGAAGTAGCGAGTGTGTTTAACAATAGATTATCTCAAATATATACGCATATTTATTCTTCAGTGGCTTATTATCAGCTTTTTATGAAAAATGAAGCGTTAGAAGCGCTTCAAACAGCCATTCTTTTATCAGAAGAAGATGCAATTATAATCCCCTTTGCAGAAAACTATGCCTTGCTGGAACCTATTTTAGAAATATCAAATTTAAGCGAGCGAAATAGCGGCTTGATTAAATCAATTCATGAAATGGGCAAACGCATAAAAGCGAATTTTAATCTTATTCAAGAAAAGAACATCCAAAGTAAGGGGAACATTTTAATGTTTCGTGAAAAAGAAATTGCAGCATTGGCATATAAAGGACTCACTAATAAAGAGATAGCCGCGACTTTGCATATTTCTGCAAACACGGTAAAATCGACTTTGAAAATTGTGTTTGAAAAACAAGGTATTAAATCTAGGGCGTTACTGCGGGTAGAAGTATAAAAAATATATGATGGCCCATTGTTGCTTTTTGATTACTAAATTTCCTTACATGTTGATTTTGTTATGAGAATAGGGTATTAAATACATAAGAAAAGCAATTTAAGGAGGTGATCAAATGAATAAAATCTGTGAAGATTGCCATCATCTTTTTGAAACAGATGACGAGAAGTCAACAAAATGCCTTGAGTGCATTAGGTCATATGAACAGAACAGACAGATTTGCAGAAATTATTTACAAGATCATCAGGGCGCTTCGATATCTGAGATTAGCAGAGAAACGAAGATTCCTATTAAGCGCATTAAGCATTTGATAAAAGAGGGTGCTATCAGTTATAAATAATTATACTAATTTTAATGTAATTTTTTTTTGAAGTTAAATAGATAATGGAAAGGCTAAGGGAGGAAGTGTATAATATTATTCAGGATATTCACTTTTAGCAGAAAAGGAAGGTAAGACATGGAACAATTAATTAGCACTATGCTTGCACATCGCTCAATAAGAAAATTCAAACCAGAACCTGTTTCTGATGAACAGTTAGATTTAATACTAAGAGCAGCTCAAGCAGCACCCACATCGAGTTTTTTACAAGCCTACAGTATCATACAAGTTTCTCAAGGACCTAACCGAGATCAATTGATGGCCTATTGTGATGATCAAAGTTATGTTGGAAGCGCACCGGTATTTTTAGTGTTTTGCGCAGACTTACATCGTTTACACCAAATGAGCGACCGTCATAATAAACCTTATGAAGAAGGCTGGACAGAAAGTTTTATTATAGGGACAGTAGATGCGGCACTTGCTGGACAAAATGCCATGATAGCAGCTGAAACCCTTGGTTTAGGCGGTGTTTATATTGGTGGTATTCGAAATAATATTGAAGGTGTAACGAAGCTTCTCAATCTTCCAGAAGAAGTTTACCCTGTATTTGGACTGTGTCTTGGTCACCCAGATCAAAACCCACAAACGAAAGAGCGTTTACCACAGTCGATT
>JBGSUZ010000016.1:0-1914 GCA_041753235.1 Acidaminobacteraceae bacterium | reverse complement strand
CGCCTCATTAAAGTCCTCACAAAAGAAGGGCGTTATAAGTACGCAACTATTAAGCAACAAGAAAGTGTTATCACTGACCGCTTTATGAAGCTCTTTAAAGACTCAGTTTTGCACATTGATTTTGCTGGAAACATCGTAGTTGTAAAAACGCTTGTTGGCGCTGCCAATGCTGCTGCTGCAGCTATTGACGCTTTAGATATTAAAGAAATAGTCGGTTCAATTGCTGGCGACGATACGATTTTCTTAGTTGTAAAGGATCAATCCGCTGTAGACAAACTTATTGTAACTTTTAATCAAATGATCAATTAAGATAGGCCTAGGTGAATTCATGTTAATCAATCTTCATGTAGAAAACTTTTTAATTATTGAAAAGACAATTGTCGATTTTGGTGAAGGTCTCAATGTCATTACGGGTGAAACAGGCTCTGGTAAATCAATGATTTTTGATGCCATAGGACTTATTCTAGGCGACAAGGGCGGCAAAGACCTTATTAGGAATCAATCTGAAAAAGCTTTTCTTCAAGCTACTTTCATGATTGACGACACGCGCATTCATGCCAGTCTTGAAAACGAAGGGTTTACACAAGAAGATACCCTGATCATCTCCAGAGACTTGTATGCTAGTGGCAAATCGCTGTATAAGGTCAATGGGCGACTAGTAACCAGTCAGTTTGTAAGGCAGCTCGGACCCTATTTAATTAACCTATCTGGGCAACACGAAAATCAAATATTACTCGACACAAATCATCATAGACAAATGATCGACGAATATGGCCAAGTCTCTATTCGTCCGTTGTTGGATCAAATAAATGCCATATACCTAGAACATAAGACACTTGTAGAATCCTTAGAAGCTTTTGACATGACGGAATCCGAGTGGCATAAAGAATTTGATTTCCTCAGCTATCAAATTGAAGAAATCAAACAGGCAAAACTCAAAGAAGATGAAGAACACGCTATTGAGTCCCGCTACGAGCTATTAAAACATTTTGAGTCCGTAAAAACTGCGGTCTCAACAGTTCTGGGACAGTGCAAAGAAGAACGCGGTCTATTAAGTCAGTTAAGCCGCTCAAAGCGTACACTACAAGATGTACTTCCTTTTGACGCAGCGCTTCAAGAACCTCATGATCAGCTTGAGTCAGCTTTCTTTGCAGTTGAAGCAGCTTCTCAAGACCTGCGGGCCTTATTAGACAACATGGAGTACGACGAAGGAGAGCTAGAGGCTCTGGAATCACGTATGTCTCTCATTCATGACCTCAAGCGCAAATTTGGCAAGAATATACAAGAAATTCATGCACATCTTGAGACACTAGAAGCAAGACATTCTGACCTATTAAATTATGAAGAAAGAAAAGGGGCACTTGAGAAGAAAAAGCAATCTGTTGAGCAAGTCTATTTTGAAACTGCGAAGCAGCTTACAGAACTGCGTTTGTCAGTCGCAAAAGATTTTGAAATCGAATTAGTTCATGAACTCCAAGACCTCAATTTCAATCAATGTGAGTTCTACTGTGCCTTTCAAAATCTTGAAGGTATATTCCCACAAGGACAGGATAAAATTGAATTCCACCTGTCCACCAATCCGGGTGAACCCGCGAGACCACTTCGTAAAATTGCGTCTGGCGGTGAACTTTCTCGTATCATGCTGGCTATTAAATTGGTTAATAGAAAAGGCGACTATGCAACGACGCAAATTTTCGATGAAATCGATTCCGGTATAAGCGGTCGAACTGCTAATGCCGTCGCGAACAAGTTAAAAACAATTTCTAAAGAGGGTCAAGTTATTCTGGTTACGCATTTGCCTCAAATTGCGATTCAGGGTGACCATCATCTATTAATTGACAAGCTTACTGATGGACAGCAAACAAATGTTAAAATTTGTACCATGAGTTTTGATCAACGAATTTCTGAAATAGC
>JBGSUZ010000015.1:0-9968 GCA_041753235.1 Acidaminobacteraceae bacterium | reverse complement strand
ATAACTGCCCTTATCAATTTTTAACTTTAGCAACTTTGGATGCAGATTCGTTTGCGCTTCTAACTTATTTTCAAAGTTATTCTCTACTACGTTCTCGACCTTGCTCACACTCTTATTCTCAACCTTACTCCGCAACCTGAGTTGCAGTTGTTGGAGTGCGGCTAGTGTCCGTGCTGTGGTCATGGTCTTAAACTGCTTTTCTTGGTTTGTGTGTTGTTGAATAACTTTATGACTTTCTAACCGCTGCTTTAGGGCTATAAACGCTTTGTGAGTAGCCACTTCTAGGGTATTCTCTACTCTGTTCTCAACCTTACGCTGAACCTTACTCTGCAATCTGAGTTGCAGTTGTTGGAGTGCGGCTAATGTTCGAGCTGTGGTCATGGTCTTGAACTGCTTTTCTTGGTTTGTATGCTGAATAACTTTATGACTTTCCAAAAGTTGCTTTAAGGTTATAAAAGCTTCTCGCGAAGCAGTTTCTTTGGCATTCTCATGGGTTAGTTCTTTAAGCATTTCATGCGTCAATGCTTGAGTTAACGTGCTTGTTTCTCCGTGACCTTCCTTATCAATTTTTAACTTTAGCAACTTTGGATGCAAATTTCTTTGCGCTTCAACCTGATTTTCAAAGTTGTTTTCTGCCTTATGCTCTGCTCGATTTGTGAACTGCTCAACTCTATGACTTTTAATGAGTTGCTTTAGTGCTAAAAGTTCACTTTCTTTCGTATTTTCTTGACGCTGAGATTTAACTTCATTTCGATAGGTTTGACTAACGCGTTCTAATGCCTTTCCTTCATGGCTTTTACGTGTATGCTCAATTGCAGGTAAAAGCAATAACTCAAGCTTTTGAAGTACGTCATATTGCCTAACGTCAAAGCGTTTATACAGTTGATTTTTTTTCACAAGTTCAAATTTATTTGTTATTTCTTCATTTTTACTAGTCAGTGGTTTTACATAAAACCGCACCATTTTTTCAAGTAGTGCTTGCTTATCTTTTGGAACTAGTGCTTTTAGAGACCGCTTCCCACGCTGGAGGCTACTGTGAGCTTTTTCATCGGCTATATGCATTTTAGGGGCTATTAGAGGCGCAGTGTCTTCTAAAAAGCCAGTAAGTTTAACCGACTGTTGACTCTGAGGTTTTATTTCTTGACGCGTGACCCTTTTAGCAAACTGTGTATGGCGGTTAATGGTATTTTCTATGACCATTTTATTAACAGCCGCTCTAAGCTGTGGGTCAGCATGATTGGTATAATTTTGTATAAGTGTGTGGTTCAAGTGCTTATAGAGTTCTGAAGTTACCTTTTTATTTTGCAAATCTATAAATTGAGGCTGGGTATTATCCCTATGCTCATTATTGTCAGTATAATAGGTTTCAATAGAGCGAATGAGCTTGATCAAAGTTTGTATGCTCTTTCGCTTGCCACTTTGGCGTAGTTCAGATTTTGAAACAACAGGAATGACCCCTTCTGGCTGCCAAACAGGTACTTCGTTCGTATGGTGTATTGTCTCCTGTTGCTGTTTAAAAAGTCTCAACACCTGCTGGTGCTGATGTATGTAAATTGGATTATTTCTGATTTCAGGATGTGTTCTATAGTACACAAATAATTGCGGCGCCAACTGTGACTTTAAATGTTTTGAAGTCATTTGTTGAACCGTTGTCTTTAGCTCTTTAAAGATAATAGGATTTGCTTGTATGATGTCACTGACACGTGGTGCTGCAGTTTCTTCTTCTAGTTCTTGAGACAATAAATAAACTAAGTCAGTGTACGCCCATGACAAAAACGCATCCCAACCGTGATGCGAAATAATCTCGATGATAAATCGGTTGTGCCGTTCTACTGACAGGGGCTTAAGTACCCCAATCCTAAAGTCTCTTCTCATAGCGTCACCTTATGTCATTTTTTAGGAATAAAGCACCGGCATTTTGCACATTGCACCCTGCCGGCGCTTTATTTTACCTTACCTATTCTGTTAGGCATTTACTTAAATACTACGTTTTCAAGACCGATTTCAGTCCGCTGTAATTCAATTCAATTACTTCTAAAGCAACGTCTTGACCACTGGCGTCCATGCTGGGGCCAGACCACTTGACCGGATAAGCACCTACGAACTGCCATGACCGGATAGTCTTGCCGCTTAAGTCTTTTAAATCAATAGTACCGCTCTTTTTTGTTATTTTTCCAATTTGAATGTCCTCAAACCATTTAATGAGGCCCATTTTGTTACCGACGCCTCGTTCTAGCACTAACTTGCCATTGCGTCGGGTGCTTAGAAACTCGAGGGGGCCATCATTGACCCCACCCTCGTTATAGCTCTCAAACTCCAATTCCACATCGAGGCCTGAGACCTTGGTAAAACTGATCTTTATTTCTTCAATTTCCACCACAAACCGATGGCTCAGTGCATACTTGTAAGCCTGCTCCGACATAGGCCACCTCACTTAATATCAAAGACATTTTCCGGCTCGTTGTTGACCTTCTTGTGGATCGCTGAAATCTCATCACACCATTTCTTCCGTTCGCGGTGCTCCAGACTCATAATGTGCTCATGGTCCCAGTGAAAATAATAAGCGATGAAGGCCATTTCTTCATAGAGCCGTTCCAGCGGGTATTGTCCTAGTCTTCCGGTTGAAAAAAATCGACATGAACCCCGAATTTATTGCCGCAATTCGGACAAACCGCGTCATAGCTTGGTACTTCCATTTGATTGACACGCTGGTACAAATCCTGTAAATAAGCTAAATCTGCCGTAAATAAGCGTTCTACTGTCTTCGTGTCGACAGCTCTTAAATCGCCTAACTTCACGATTACTCTTGAGAGTAAGATGACGGTCAGATAACCAGGATTTTGTTGTACCCGCGGGTCCTTCATCGGTAGAATTTCGTCAGCAGCAGTTGCTAAACGCATAACCCCTTCCCGATGCAGGTTGCCGTCTTGATCGATAAAGCCCTTTGGCAGTACAAAATTATACTCGGTTTGAAAGGCCATTAGTTACTCCTCCTTATGCTGTTCTAGTCAGACCTTCGTGTGCCAGTTCAATAGATTCAAAAGCGACTTCCGAACCTAATGCATTAAAATCTGGTGCTGTGTATTTCATAGGCCAAGCATTAATGAGTTGCCAAGATGCGGCATCATCGCCTGCTTCGTCAATATGCGTAATCGTAATGGTTTTACGCTCTACTGTACCTTCTGAAATATCAATCAGCCAGTCATAAAGCACCATCGTGTCTGCAGCACCCCATTTGAGGGTGATGTTGCCATATTTAATGAGTCCCGGAAGTTTTCTTGGCGTTATAACGTCAGTTCCTTCTCTGTACTCGATAACGTCAATTGATGCGTCAAAGCCAGTGACTTCACTGAAATTACCTGCTTCTAAGCCATCAACCTCCACTCTAAATCTAAAATTACGATATGGGTGTTTGCTCTCAGCCATTGTATTCTTCCTCCTATCCTAATCACTCACTGGTTTTTTGTGTAATTCTAAAGATTACAAATTCAGCAGGTTTCACAGGTGCCACACCGATTACGCAGACGAGTCTGCCGTTGTCGATGTCGTCCTTAGACATAGTATTTCTACCAATGTCTACGAAGAAAGCTTCGCCCGGAGTTGTTCCCATGAGTGCGCCTGTACGCCATACGCCTGTTAGGAATACATCAATTGTTCTCTTGACGCGGTTCCAAAGCGCTTCATCGTTTGGCTCAAACACAACCCAGTTAGTGTTGGCGCGAATTGACTCTTCTAGGAAAATGAAGAGTCTTCTAACGTTGACATACCGCCACATTGAGTTAGAAGAGCTAGTTCTTGCACCCCAGACACGAATACCTTGACCAGTAAAGTTTCTAATCAAGTTGACGCCTTTAGGATTCAAAATATCCTGCTCGCCCTTACCATAGAGACAGCTGAGGCCTACAACACTGCGGACTGTTTCATTCGCTGGTGCTTTGAAGACGCCTCTTTCGTTGTCTGTTCTAGCGTAAATACCAACCATGGATGCTGATGGTGGGAAGAAAGTATTTTTCTTATCCAGCGCATCAAAACTTTCAAGCCATGGATGATAGAGTGCCGCGTAATCGGAATCAAACATGTCTCTGTGTTTGAGTACATCGTCTACCTTTGCAGCGTCTTTTGGAATGTCTAGCACCGCAAAACGGCTTTTTAAGTTTTCACAGTGCGCAACCAGTGCTAATTGTACATTAGGGTCAACGTTTCCAGGCACTGCCATAATGCTGACTTGGTCATTTTCGAGAAACGACTGAATCCCAGTACGCTTCCCAGGCCCATTATCTGTTCCGATGTACTCGGCAGCAGTTACACTGGCAATATCGCCATCTGAACCATCGTAGAGTCCGAAAATATAATGACCGTCATCTTTTTGAGACAAGAGTGTATATGGTGAAGCAACGCCACTTTCACCAGTAACAGATTCCACTGCAATAATTGAAGATTTTGCGAGACGCTTGCCAATATAATTTGAGCCTGCAACATTGAGTGAAACAAATTCATAACTTTCAATTTGATCCATGTAGCCAACTTCCATATGGAACTCAGAAGTGCTGATGGTTTTAACTGCAAGAATATTCGTGTCGACCACGTCCACCTCAAAAGGTGTTGTGAAAGTAAGAACGCCATTAACAGCGCTTGCAATTACGTTTTCAACAGTTGCTTCACCGTCAGAGAAGACAACTACGTCCCCTACATTAAAGCCGCTGGCACTCTTAACTTTGTACTTCTTATTGCCCATTTCGTCGGTAAGTTCTTCTAAAACCTGAGTTTTAGCTTTACTAGAAGGTGTCAACTTCACGCGAATGCTGTTGCCCCAAGTACCTGGGTTTTTAGCACTTACTTTGATTTGCTCGTTGAGCACAAATGTAGCAGCTACCGCATCTGATGGCGCTACACGCATGATATAGGCTCTTGAACCACCTTGAATAAAGAACTGTTCTACCGCATAGGCTAAGTATCTATGCTCTTCATAAACGCTTTCAGGCAAGTAGCTGCCAAAATACCTTCTAAAATCAGAAATGTTTGTAACAAGTTCTGGTGCCCCAATAACAGGACCTCTTTCAGCCATGCCGATAAAGCCGGCTGTCGATGTACTGACACCCTGCATCGGACGAGGACCGCTTTCAAATTCTTCAACATAAACGCCCGGAGCTAAATATTCCGCCATAGTTATTCCCAGTGTGTCTCTAATACCACACCAGTTCCTCCTTTCAAAGGTTTACAGTGGTTTTCCGCGAGGTGCTTAGAATTTCGACTTGAATGCTTCAAATGCTAGTTCACCTGTAATAATTTTTTCTATGGACTCTTGGAAAATATCCATGACATCCACGTAAGTAAAGAAGGTTTCAATGACTTTCATCGCATGTTCGTTAGAAGTTTTTGAATCCGTCATCACATATCTAAAATAAACCTTGCCTGACTGGGTACAAAAGTGTCCTAAAGGCATGCGTACATTGATAAAATTCAGTAAAGATTCCATCATAGGCGTTTGATCTGGTGTAAAGACTGTCTCAATTTCAGTAAAATACTGGAGTAGGGCCAAGTTAGATTCTTTATCACCTAAATCGTTTACATAGGCTAAGTTGACCAGCTGCGTTCGACCTTTGTAGTCGTCTTCAGCAGATACAAGTAACGTATCCATGGCAAAGCTTTCGCTTTTTTCAATAACTTGAGCACCAATACCTATTTCCCCAAAACTATGCTGGAGGTCCTTCAGCCTATCCATTGACAAGCCTTCGTTAATTTCTGTCATAGCCATTCATCCTTTCTGTCCTTAGTCGAATAGGTCAATAAACATGCTAAAGGCCTTACTTCTACCTTGTTTTTTGTCATTGGCAGCTACCTTGTTAATTTCGTCAGCTTGCTTGTAGAGTTTATTGGTATCAACGCTAGTTGCCACGACCATGTCTGCTGTTTGAGCATACTTGATTTTGAAATCTGGCTTGTCATAAGCATCAGGAAGACCACCTATAATCTCCAGCATGTACTTGGTATATTGACTACCCTTGTCTCTGCCGCCTCTTCGGGTATACAAGCCTTTTGCCAGCTTGCCAGCTTCCGCAACCAGTCCAGTTGTATCCATAGCCACTTCAATGCCGCTTGCAGCACTCTCAGCCGCTAAACTGCCGCCAAAAGTACCTATCATAGCCGATATTTTTGCCGCAATAGAACCAAGCTTCAAGACAATAGTGCCAACATTCTCCATTTCCTTATTTCGATTAACCCTTCTTAACCGATCCTGAGTTGCATAGCTCATAATATCCATAAGTTCAGCTTGCTCAGCCTCAGTAAATTTACTTGGGTCATCCTGTCTTTTTTTAATGAGCTGATCCCGACGTTTTTTCATAGCGTTTGAATCAACGGTGTCATCAGTTTTTTTCCAAAGTCTTCGAACGTTGAAGCGTCCGACCTTTTGTACCATCTTGGATTTTTCGCCACTCGAACCCGTTTCGACCTCTGCATTCATATACTTCTCTTTAAAGAGTCTGCGACTGTCGTTCATTCTGGTTCTGGCTCTATCGGCTTTCATTGTTCTATAAGCAGATATACCAATTTCTATGGCATCTATAACCATTCCAAGTCCCGGAATGACCTTGAGTCCTTTTAGTACTGACCCACCCAGACCTTCAATCGCATCCATAATATTTCCAGCCATTTCAAAAGCCGCATTGGCCGTTTCCTTAGCCATTGCACCAGCCTTTTCTTTTTTGGAATCTTCGGAGGTCATGATTGCATAGGCTTCTTTCAAATACTGAATAAACGTGATAGCTGCACCAACTATGCCATTGCCACCGCTCCATTTCTCAAGTTCTTCGCCTGCCAGCTTGGTTATTTTTTGTGCAGTACCAGACACTGTTTTTCCTTTGTCCGCTACTTCATTTGCAACATTAAAGGCTTTACCTAAGCGGCTGTCCCCTTCTGGTGCTTCCATAAAACTGGACTCGTCCCCCAGCTTATAACCTTTAAAAGCACCGTGTAACTTATTGATGCCTATCAGTTCCTTCTCTTGAACATTCTCATGCCGCGCTCTTGTCGCTTCATTGAGCGTTTCCATTTTAGATTTCGGTGGTGGTGCAGGCGGTTGTACTTTTACCGGTGGTGCTTTGACGCCAGTATTCGGCGGAACCGATGCAGTGAGCGGTGCTTGTGGCTTTTTACCTCTTGTCCACGGTAGGGGCATTTGATCAACTCCTTCTATCCGCTAATTCTATTCCATCGGCTTAAGTGTCTCTTCTTCTGCGCCTTGTTCTTCAAGCGATTTTTCTACTGCCTTTAACATCTTTTTTAAGAGTATCCAAAACCAAAATTCTTCTTCACTTTCATCTTGGTAATCCTCTTCTTTCAGCAGCAGATCCAAACGCTTTTTGAACTGTATCTTTTTAAGTCGATCATCGTAGATCTTAGCTCTGAGTAGCTCAATGCTATCGTTTAGTTCGCTGACTTGCTCCTGATTAATCTGTTGCTCCATTGAATCACTTCCCAAAACAGCAGATTTTTGCGTCAGAAGCTTTCTAAGCTTTTGTTGATCCTCAGAAGATTGTAAGAACGGAAATACCTGTCCAATGTCTGCAGTTTCCATATCCACGGCAGCTTCTTCTAGATATCTTATGAAATGCTCTGTTGTCGTATCCTTTGGAAGCAACTGACAGAACGCTTCATTGACATGCTCGCTATATGTGGTGTAGTCCTTGCCATGTAGCGTTTTAGCCCTTACCAAGTCAATTTCCTTCTTTTTAAACGAATTGGATTCTATCCCCATGCTGTTTTTTTGAGAAGTATAGCTTACCAATCCGCCATCTGGAAGTTTTCCAATTGCCCATTTGGCATTGCCTGATTCAGCCGTTTGCTCCAGCTTCACATTAGGTCTAACGCCTTGTTCTGGTTTCATACTAACTTCACGGAGACTGGTATTATCATTTTTTTCTACAGACTTTGTCGTTCTAAACCGTCCAAGTTGATAATGTGTTGGTCCACGTATAAATTTTGGATCATAGGACTTTGTACCCAATGATTCATTGGCCTCTGAGTGACTCACCCCACTCTGCTGATGATTTATATATTGTCCTTTTATGGGTTTTTTTGAGTCTTGCGTACGCATTTTAATCACCCTTCACTGATGTTCATTCGATTCTTTCGAATAAACACTTAAAATTTGGTTATTCATACCCTAGAAGAAATTGCGTAATGCAACTTTCTGACTAACCTAATCTGACGGAACGAGGTGTCGTTATAAATGCATATGTATGGATTAATATCCTTAACTTTATAACCCTTTTTTAAGAAGATAAACGATATGTTTTCTACCGTAACCTGTATTTTTTCTAAACCTTTTATTTCAACCATTAATTAAATTGTCTGTAATAGAAAAAAGAACAGTAGGGTAAAAAGTATCAACTTTTACTCTGCTGTTCTTTGAATACTAATATAGTAAGTTTTTAATAGGTATATCCATTTTCTTATTCTGAACATACTTCATAACTTTTTAAAGTCAAATTCCCAAAATAACTTACGATTGACTTCTTATCAAGAATATCGTCGTCAAAATATATGCTTTCAACAACTGCCACTTCAATCAAATTAGTGGTTTTTTCATCTCCGTTCTTTAACATGTCCTCAATGAAATCGAAAACTTCGCTCAAAATAGCTTTGTTATTAGAATTTGCATTTTTAACGATATATTGCACAAAAACTGATTCGTAAAATAGATATGGTAAATCTTCATACTCTTCTTTTTCTGATTCATAAATTTCTTTCATTTCTGAAAAACGATTTACTAAAATTTTGATTGCATCTTCATAATTGTACATAGTGCCTCCTATTTTTTAGTCCCTTTCAATGCTTCTTCAGCGTCAGCAAGTATTGCTTTTGCAACCGATTCATCATGTTCGTCTAATTCGCCGCTTTTCAGACGTTTCTTCAGTGCGGAACTGTATTGTGTAAGTTTAGTAGTATGCATTTTACCCTTTGTTTTATCACCTGTCTGATTCTCGTGTCTAACGGCATCCATTGTGGTGCCATTACCGAACTGCTTTGGTTTACCTTGCCCCTTGTACAAGTCTCTCACAATGTTCTGCAATATTGGATTTGCAACAACAGGCTTGGCACTAATATCCATTTCTGGTTCTATCTCAATAACAATGTCATCAAGCTTTTGTTTGCCTATACCATAAGGTTTTTTTTACTGGATCGGCAACAGCCTTTGGTTTCGCTACTTGCGGTTTAGCCGTTTGCTTTTGAACATTTGGAGCTTTACTTTTTGGTGGTTGTTTACTTTTCCTATTACCCACTTAATCAACTCCCTCTATCCGCTAGGTCTATTTCATCGTTTGAACTTGTTTCATTTCAATACGAATAAACTCTAGAAATTTGGTTATACTTATTACTAACCTAATCTGATGAAACGAGGTGTCGTTATGAGTTCATATACAAAAGCTGAAGATTTTTTTAAAGATTTACTCAAATATGTAGATTTAATGCTAGCCTGCTATAGTGAGACAACGCAACATCACAGCAATGAGTATGTAATAGGCTGGAAGCTCAAGCAGTATAACGAAGATGCTTTTAAGTATCTTGAAGATTCTGAGATACTTTTAAGCGAAATGGAAACTCGCCTTGAAGATACCAAATCCACATCTACTTTCATACCACTGATACACGTTCTAGAAACATTTAATTTAGATTCTTTTGAACGTTTTTGTATTTTTTTATGTCTTGCAGTTGAATTAGATCCTTCTTTTGAAAGAAGTGTGCGCCACTTCAACGACTCTCTCGATTCACCTTACCCCACACTCGGACTGGCTCTTAAGATTTATTGCAAAGACTTGGATGAATATATGGAGGCGCGCGCTCAACTGAATTCCAATCATAAGTTAATTAAATATTTCTTTATTGACAGTTTCGCTGACCGTCAGGGTCAACCACTCATAGGTGTTCCACTCATGCTAGACCATAATATTTCAGATTATCTAATC
>JBGSUZ010000014.1:0-2317 GCA_041753235.1 Acidaminobacteraceae bacterium | reverse complement strand
TATAAAGAGCGGCATTTAGTAGAATGTTTCTTCAATAAAATCAAACATTTCCGCAGAGTAGCAACAAGATATGATAAGCTTGCAGAATCTTTTCTTGCATTTGTTTACGTATCAGCAATTTTTATTTTAAGTAAGTAGTGACATAGTTTTCAGACACGCCCTAATCTATTTTTGATTCATATGTTCATAGAGTGCCTTAAATTGGCTTTCTTTATTTAATAAAATCGCCACTATTTCTGGGTCAAAATGTTGCCCACTCCCCGCCTTAATGAGCTCAAGCGCTTCTTCAAAACTATACGCACTTTTATAAGGTCTCTCAGAAGTTAATGCATCAAATACGTCTGCAATGGCGACAATCCTAGCTGATAATGGAATTTCATTGCCCACCAAGCCCTCTGGGTAGCCGCTGCCATCGTATTTTTCATGATGGTAATGCGTAATTTCCATAGCGGTCTTAAAGTAAGCCACACGGTTGAAATAGGCTGTGTCTGACATGTCCTTTAAAATTTGATAACCCACCAAAGTATGTTGCTGCATGACACTAAATTCTGCTTCCGTCAATTTGCCGGGTTTATTGAGTATTTGATCGTCAATGCCTACCTTGCCAATATCATGGAGCGCGCTAAATTTAAAGACTTGTTCTATAAAACTCTCGTCTACAATTGCTTCATATTTCTTTTCAGCGTAAAGTAGCTCCGCTAGATACTTTGAGTAATAACTCATCCGATCAATGTGGTTACCTGTTACATGGTCTTTAGATTCAACAATTGCGGCAAAGCCTTTAATGGCAGCTAAAACCAACTCATCGTGAACAAAACTTTTCTCAAAAGCATAGGTTAGTGCATTGGCAATGCTCGACAAAAAGTGAATGTGCTGTATGTCATAAACATCTTTCTCAGTCGATGAAAAGAACAACACCCCTACAACTTTGCTATCGACTGCCAGTGGGATGGTTATACTAGAACGCATCCCCTCATCTATAATCAACTTAGTAGATTCCGAATTAGGGTGTGCTTCTAGGTACGCTTCTAAATCGTTTATAATTCTGTATTCATTAGAGGCAATAACCTGAGACAAAGAAGTCTCACTCAATGAAGATTGGTAACCATGCCCCAAAAGAATTGGTAAGTCCGATTTAGCCCGTAGCGCGCGAATGCGCTTGCCGTCCTCTGTCATAACAGCTACCGCAATCCGATTATAGGGAATAAATGACTTGCACTCATTGAATATAAACAGTAATATCTCTTCAAATCCATTTTGAGCAAATATATGGTCATTCAACTCGTTTAATATGTTCATTTTATCTACAAATCGGTTATAACTATCGGCTAGTTCGGATAGTGCATTAATACCTGTCAATTGTATATCCGAATGCACCTTAGTAGTTAAAGCCGTTTTTTGATGTATACTTTCGCTGAATTCCCTAATTGGCTTTAAAAAATCGAGATAAATAACACTAAGCAAGCCTAATATGCCTGTCGCTAGTGCAATTAGGATTAACCAAGTGCTATACTGTATTTCGCGATTTACGCTTCTAACGTCGATGATAATCATTTTTTTGATTTCAAGATTATAACTTTGTACTTGATCCAACTGATTTAAAAACGTTTTTTTTTGATTTCCAGATGTCAATGCCTGCAGTTCCAGCACCCCTTTGAGTACATCTAACTCATCTTTTAGCTGACTAATAAGCGGACTAGCCGATTTTAAGTTAATCTCTTGATACTTGTCATGTATATGTTCTAACTTTTCTAGCAGATCAGTTTCAAGATTGGCAACATTTTGCGGTGACACATCCGGCATAAAAGCTGCATAGTACAGAATCTTCATTTCATTAATTTGATTCTGTGTGTCGATGGTTGCACTCACTTCTTTGTTCATGCTCACCAACTTATGGCTCAAATTGCTGCTTTTACCATACCCTACCGCTACTAATAATCCGCTGAGCAGTATAATTGCGATTATTTTCTGTTCTAATTTTACAGGTCTTTTCCATTTTGTTTTCATAAATCACCATCCAATGGGATAATATCTTTTTCATTGTATCACTAATTTGATATTTTTTTGACACTCCGTTCCGTATAAACTGATTATTATACAAAGAAAATACCTCAACCCCCTGCAATCATGAACTGTAGGGAATTGAGGTATAGGATTATTGTGAATTATAGACTAATCTTACTCTGTCTTAGGGAGTGTCAGTCTAATGACAGTGCCAGGAACTTTCTTGTCGCTGTACACAGCTGTAATGCTAAAATAGTACGTTTGACCTGCTTTGAATTGTTCAAAGTCGCCACTATTGTAGCCCATGCCCGGT
>JBGSUZ010000013.1:0-15588 GCA_041753235.1 Acidaminobacteraceae bacterium | reverse complement strand
TGCTTCAACTTGGGGAACTCTCGTCTATGATTCCAAGCTACATTGAGGCTTGTTACCCTGCGGCGGTAGAGGGGACAATGCTTGAGCATACGAAGCTTGAAATTGAAGTAATTCCAGGCAATGCTATTTGCAATGAATGCAGTAAAGTATACAACGTAAAAGCGCATAAAGGGCAGTGTCCAAGCTGTGGCAGTGAAGATTATGAAATACTCAGTGGCAAAGAATTTATGATTAAGGAAATTGTTGCCTGCTGACAACATTACTGCAAATTTTTTACTCAATAAGTTCACAATAACTGAAAACGCCTAGTGCATTTATACGCACTAGGCGTTTTTACTTTCAATTATTCTTGAGATTTTATGGCAAAGGGTATATATTGCTAATAGCGTAGGTCAATTTATTTCATACTTACATATATAAGTTCAGACTCAGAATAGGAAGTGATATACATGACAGTTATTGACCAAATGTGGGCTGTAATATGCGCCTTATTTGTCTTTTTCATGCAGGCTGGTTTCATTTGTTATGAAGTCGGTTTTATACAGCCTAAAAACGTGATAAGCGTTGCTATTGAAAACATTATTGCATTTGTAATTGCGACGCTGTCCTTTTTTGCAGTGGGATACGCCCTCATGTTTGGCCCGACGATACACGGCCTCGTTGGTAGCGACTTTTGGTTTGGCGCACACTTACATGA
Source organism: Acidaminobacteraceae bacterium (assembly GCA_041753235.1). Classification (GTDB taxonomy): domain Bacteria; phylum Bacillota; class Clostridia; order Peptostreptococcales; family Acidaminobacteraceae; genus JBGSUZ01. The sequence continues at coordinate 14,891 of JBGSUZ010000013.1, read as the reverse complement.
CCCGAATGGCTATGTGATTGCCTTTTTCGAGTTGATGTTTGCTGGTACCGCCGTCACCATTTTTTCAGGCAGTATGTCAGAACGGACTCGGACGAAGGCTCTCATTATAAGCGCTATTGTCGTAGGTGCAGTCATTTACCCTATCTACGGGCATTGGGTATGGGGCAGTCAATACCTGCATCAAACCGTCTGGCTCAAATCTTTAGGGTTTATAGATTTTGCAGGTGCAACAGTTGTTCATGGTACAGCTGGCTGGATAGCCCTTGCGGGTATTATCGTAGTTGGGCCAAGACGTGACAGGTGGGATGAAGGCGGCAAAATTAAGAACTTAGGACGTTCAAACATTCCATTTGCAGCCCTTGGTACTTTTATTCTATGGTTCAGCTGGTTTGGGTTCAATGGCGGTAGTTTGCTTAAGTTTGACCAACAGGTTGGCTTGATTCTCATGAATACCAATATTGCAGCGAGCGCAGGGGTTTTGGGTGCGGTTGGCACCGTTTTACTCTTTCAAAAGAATAGGAGCACGATGGAAGCTATATTTGGTGGTGCTCTAGGAGCTCTGGTTGCCATTACAGCCTGTTCTAACTTAGTTGAACCCTATCAAGCCTTTATTATAGGTCTTATCTCAGGGGCTATTGTCGTGCTCGGTAGCGTGTTCTTAGAAAGTCTTAAGATAGATGATGCGGTCGGCGCTGTGCCCATACACGCCTTTGGCGGCATATCTGGGTCATTATTGGCAGCGGTGTTTGCATCGCCTGAACACTTGGTTCACGGCAGTCGATTCGCACAATTTGGCGTTCAAGCATTAGGCATTTCAGTGAACTTCATTTGGGCCTTCGGGATGGGCATGATTATGTTTCGTCTCATAGATAAATTTGTCGGTCTTCGAGTAACGCCGGAACAAGAGGAAATTGGCCTCAATATAGTCGAATTTTCAGACGTTTACAGCTGGGAACAGGCACTGAAAGAGCAGTCTTACGTCAATTTAACAGAAGATCTTTATGAACAAATTTCCGCACAAAATGCGGTGCTCGAAAAACAGTCTCAACTACTCATAGCCACTCAGGAACAGGAGCGAGAAAAAATTGCAAGAAACCTTCACGACGGCGTCGGACAACTGCTGGCAGCTGCAAAAATTGACTTAGGCATGCTCAGAAGACGCTTAAGCGAAGAGACCCAACAAGACCAAATCAACCGCATTATCAAACTTATGGACAGAACGGTTGAAGAAATTCGCACAGTCATATTTAACCTCAAACCCGTTCAACTGGAACATCAGGGCCTACTCAAAAGCGTTCAGACGATGACGGATCAGCTTCACAAAATTTCAGAGGTTGAGTTCAACTATCATATAGCCTCAGCACTGCCTGAATGGGGGGAAACTGAGACCCTAAATGTGTTTCGCATGATTCAAGAGTGTCTGAATAACGTCATGAAGCACTCAGAAGCGAGTCGGGTAGACTTATTATTTTCAGAGGCAGGCGCAGGCGTATACTGGATTGTTATTCGTGACAATGGCAAAGGGTTTGATAGGGCGACAACGTACAGTGGTGTTGGTATGACAACTATGAAGGAAAGAATGCAGCTATTGGGTGGCAAGTTAACTTTAGAAAGCACACCTGATAAGGGGACGCAGATTACATTGGAGATTCCATATGAGAAAAATTAGAGTATTTTTAGCAGATGACCATAAAATATTAAGAGAGTCTTTAAAGCTCTATTTAAGCCAAGAACCTGAAATAGAAGTGGTGGGTGAAGCTTCAAATGGTTTAGAGGCATACAATGCGATTATCGATTTAGAACCAGATATAGCCATATTGGACATTTCTATGGCCCAGTTAAATGGGCTGGACTTGTGCATGAAGTTGAAACAAGAGCAATCAGACTTAAAGGTGATTGTTTTAACCATGCATAAAACAGAGGCGTACATATACAAAGCGCTCAATATAGGCGTTAATGGCTATGTATTAAAGGACAATGCGCTGGAGGACTTAATGAATGCGATTAAGTCCGTTTGGGAAGGGCGTATGTTTCTCTCTCAGGATTTGCTTGAAATAGTGGTGAGTGGCTATGTAAGCGAAGGAGTTCGTAAAACGACGTTTGAGTCAGATATACTTTCGGTAAGAGAACGAGAAATTTTACAAATGTTAGCCGAGGGTAGGAGTAATAAAGAGGTCGCAGATAATTTGCACCTAAGCATTAAAACAGTGGAAACTCATAGGTCAAATATAATGAAGAAACTGGGGCTCAAGAACATAGCCGACATGGTGCTCTATGCGGTGCGGAATCATTTAATTGAAATTTAGGAAAGTTAGCATACTTTTTTAACTTCTAGGTAATATACTACACAATAAGGTAATAGGTTACCTATATTAAAGGAGGGGTATTTTGTACGATTTTAAAACGATGGACCCAAGGTATGTGATTTTTGCCACCACATTCATGCTGGCTAATCGACTTCAGATGGTTATGGATCAAGAGATTGATGAGATTACCTGTAAGCAATGGTTTGTAATGACTAGTCTCGGCGTATTTGACGAGGCACCAACGCTAAAAGAACTGGCTAAGGCATGTGATTCTTCCCACCAGAATGTCAAGCAGATTATCTTAAAACTCGCTGAAAAGAATTTTGTAAGAATTGAAAAGGACACTGAAGATGGTAGAGCGCTTCGAATCTATCCGGCGGAAGCTGGCAAGGCATGGGCAGTCAAAAATCATGAGAATTCTCGCAAATTTATTGACACTGTGTTTAATAATCTAACACAAGAGGAACTTATAAAACTGAGAGATATGCAGCAAACGCTTTATAAAACATTGGGAGAGATGGAGGGTTCAAAATGAAATATGGAAAAAAGTAACGATTGGAGTAGGTATAGTTATACTTGTGTTAGTGGGCATAGTAGGATACAACTTAGTCAGTATGATTAAAGAAACAGATGTGAAAGTCAATCAAATTACACTCAATGAAATAGATTTAAGTAAAGTGGCGGACGGAACTTACGAAGGCAGTTGTGACGTTGGTGCAGTTTACGCTAGGGTCAGTGTAGTCGTAGGCCAGCATCAAATCCAGTCCATTGATTTGATAGAGCATCGCAATGGCAAGGGTAAGCCTGCTGAAATACTTAGTTCGATAATTCAAGAGAAGCAGAGCCTACTAGTAGACGATGTTAGCGGTGCAACTGTTTCAAGCCGAGTTATAAAAAAAGCGGTGGAATCTGCCTTGGCTCAGGGATTGGTATCAGCTTCAAAATAAGGATTGACTAAACCCAGTAAGTAAATACAGTGATTCCTCTGTTAGAATACAGGATTACCCCGATAGTTTGACGTTAACAATAGGCATATGATGAATTAGAAATCATATTTTATTGAGTCAAACAGGAGGAAAATTTTATGATTAACACAGGCGATACCGCATTTGTCCTAATGAGTGCGGCTTTAGTGTGTCTTATGACACCGGGGTTAGCATTCTTTTACGGCGGACTTGTTAGTAGAAAGAATGTTTTAACAATCATGATGCAAAGCTTTATTTCAATGGGTGTTGTTACTGCTATTTGGTTCATTGCAGGCTTTAGCCTTACATTTGGACCAGATGTGCACGGTATTATTGGCGGACTTAACTACATGTTCCTAAATGGTGTTGGTATGACACCGAGCGAGACGTATGGGCCAACGATTCCCTTTATCACATTCTTCACTTACCAGCAGATGTTTGCAATTATTACACCAGCACTTATAACCGGTGCATTTGCAGACCGAGTTAATTTTAAAAGTTATTTGATTTTCTTAGTATTTTGGAGCATATTGATCTATATTCCATTTGCACACTGGATTTGGGGTGGCGGTTTCCTTCAAAAATTGGGTGTTGTTGACTTCGCAGGTGGTATTGTCGTCCACGTTAGTGCAGGTATGGCGGCACTCGCATCGGTATTCTTTGTCGGAAAAAGAAGTCCGCAAACAGAAGAGGACAGAACACCACATAATATTACCTATGTTGCGCTTGGTACAGGGCTGTTATGGTTTGGCTGGTTCGGTTTCAACGGCGGCAGTGCACTTGCTGCGAATGGCGTTGCAGCTGCGGCTTTCGTAAATACAGACATTGCAGGTTCTATTGCCATGTTGACTTGGCTAATTATTTCATGGGTTCATGAAAAACGTCCAAGTTTCTTAGGTGCTTTAACGGGTGCGGTTGCTGGTCTTGCAACAATTACACCAGCTGCTGGTTACGTTGAGCCATGGGCGGCATTCGTCATGGGTATTATGGCGGGCGGCGTGTGCTACTTAGCGGTTCAGCTTCGTCTTAAAAAAGACTGGGATGATGCGCTTGACGTTTGGGGGGTTCACGGCGTTGGTGGTATTTTAGGTTCAATTTTAGTCGGTATATTCGCTGTCAAAAATGTTGGCGGTGTTAGTGGTTTAATTGATGGCAATGCCTATCAGCTTTGGATTCAATTGTTTGCGGTTATACTAACGGGTGCTTATGCTTTTATTGGCACTTACGGTATCTTATATGTGGTTAACAAATTTGTACCAGTGAGAGTACCTGCAACAGATGAAATCAGAGGTCTGGACTACTCTATTCATAATGAGGATGCTTATAAAATTTAGTTAAAGAAGACCGTAAAATAATTTTAAAAAATGTATAAAAGATGTATAAAAATAGTTGACAAAAATAAGTTCATATAGTATATTCTTTTTAGAACAGGCGGTACGCGAGTACTTGCCGGGCGAATGCAGCAGGTTAAACCTGTGGGACTATGATATATTCATATTCCCACAGGTTTTTTTGTATCTCAAAAACAAGGAGCGTATATTAGAATGAATGAAAAAGAACGCAGTATTTTTGCAAAAAAAGTAACATGGGTAGGGTTTTACAGTAATGCCGGATTAACAGCTTTTAAAATATTTGCTGGTATTCAAGGAAAGAGTGCCGCTATGATTGCAGATGGTGTACATTCCTTATCGGATTTTCTAACTGATATTATAGTACTGGTAGGATTCCAATTTATTGAGAAGCCAGCCGATGATGAGCATCCATATGGGCATGGCAAATATGAGACACTGTCAACTTTAGTGATCAGTGTTGCATTATTCTTAGTCGGTTGGAGAATTTTTTCTTCAGGTGTTGGTACTATCTACAATATTCTTTTTAATGATTTAGTGCTAGAAAGACCAGGTGTTATTGCATTAGTAGCCGCGGGCATTTCTATTTTAGTGAAAGAATTGTTATTTAGATACACTAAATCAGTAGGTGAGAAAATTAATTCATCTGCTGTTATTGCAAATGGTTGGCATCATCGTTCAGATGCTTTTTCTTCTATAGGAACACTACTGGGTATTGGTGGCGCTGTCATCTTAGGCGATAAATGGACCCTATTAGATCCTATTGCTTCGGTAATTGTAAGTATCTTTATTTTTAAAGTGGCATATGAAATTTTATCACCTTCAATCAATGAACTATTAGAATCAAGATTAGATGAGAGTGATATGGAAGAAATACAAGCCATTTTAATAAACATGGAAGCAATTGTTAGTTTCCATTGCCTTAGAACTAGAAAAATAGGTTATTATAAAGCTGTAGAAATGCACCTAGAATTCGAGTCAGATATATCACTAATGGAAGCACATGATGTGGCCAGTCTTTTAGAAGATAAGTTATACGCTGCACTTGGTGAGAACTGTATCATTACATTGCATTTAGAGCCAAGATCAGAAGAGAACCAAATTGAGGCAGTAATATAGTCTTTTATTATAGATATATTTAATATTTATTTAAATGTATCTATAATCATACAATGAAATGGGTATATATACTTAAGATGAAAGGTGGTGAGTTTATGAGAAAAGAACTTCTCAATGAAATCATCCAATTGAAGGAAGAGGAACGAATTCTTCAAGCAGTCTGTGGTAACCCAGAGATTAAAAAACACATCTTTTCAAAACAAGAAAATGAAATGATGAAAGCGCTTTGGCAGGATAACCGTGCAATGGAATTATTGGTAGAAGTCGAGCGCAAGCTTAGAACAGATGAAGAAGTTTTTAAACAAGAACAGCATTAACTAGAATTTAAACTAATAAGTTAAGAGATGCATGCGTGCATCTCTTTTTTTTATTGCAATTATATAATCAATTTTATTAAATGGAAAGTACTACCAGGTGTACTTTCTTAGTTGTAATTAAATAAACCTTGTTATAAACTTGTTTACACAAACTAGGAAAGGTGGATTCAATTTTGAGAAAGAAATTAATCTTGTCATTAACCGTGGTTTCTATGTTAACTCAGGCGTCGTTCGCAGCTATTTCTTACAACGATTATCAAGTTATAAGTACGGAGAGTAAAATTACCCAGAAAGCACTTACGTCAAATGGTAAGCTGTATGTGCCACTGAACATTTTGTCTAGTGCAGAGCAGAAAAAGCTTACTAGCAAAGCAGTCCTTTTAAAAGATATGTTATATATTTCAAAGGACATGTTGAAAACAAACGGGTATACGGTGACGATTGACTCGAAAAAGAAGACCATTCGTATTGCACCAGAAAAGACTCAGCCAACTATTAAAACTGAAACTAAATCCTCAACCTATATTTGGGAAGATGGCAAAACCTTTGTCTCACCCCTCAATAGACCCTACGAATTTAAGAAGTACGTAAGTGTCATTACGACTTATGGGAATAATAGCAGCAAAACCACACCATTAGTTACTTGGGATCTTTCAAAGCTAAAAAAAGAAGTTGGGACTTATACTGTCAAAGGAAAAGTGAATGGTTCAGGAACTATTGTAATTGTTAAAGTTCAGGTTACACCAGCCGTTAAAGATTATAGAGTTGTTTTGGATGACGCAGTGGTTAATGAGCTTTATGATTTTCCAGACACAATTAATTTCCCACTGGAAGGCGGTGGGACGCTTGAACTTGCGGTAAATTGGGTGAGCAAAAAGCCTTTCACACCAACCAGTATGGATACGCGACTTGAAGAAGTTTACATTCCAGCATTTGATGAACTTTTAAGTGTGACAATTGCACCACAGCACAGCCAAGGAATTCTCAACAAAGGGTTGCTAACAACGTTGAAATATAAATTCAATAAGGATCCTGGACTATTAACCCAAGCAGACTTAGACAGTATTACAGAATTGGCGTTTACACCTGAACGTGGAAGTTTAAAAGAACTTAGGGTGTTTAAAAATCTTAAGGATTTAGTTTTGAACATACAGGATAATAGGGTTGTAGACTTATCCGGCCTTAGTGCGCTTACAAATCTTGAAGCACTTACAATTAATCAACCAAATAGTGAAACGTTGTCACAAGCAGGCAAATTGCAAAATTTGAAAAAGCTGTCGTTATGGGCAGCGTCACCCTCAAAAATTGATTTCGGTCCTTTAGTCGCTCTAAAGACAACTCAAATCATATACGATCCCTACAATATCTACACGGATCGTTTTGAAGATGTAAGAGCCTTACACAATAGAAATCAAATTAGGGTAGTGGAATCCTTTGAGACTATGGAAGCTATAAACATTGCAGAAAGTACGGGCAACCTTACTGCCCTCAGTGGTATTCGACAACCGAAAGAAGTTGCTATAGTAGAGGGCACACTCCAGGCACTGTTCACAGTAGAGAATAAATCTCAAACAAATACAGGTAGTGAAGTGGCTGCCTCAACAAATAATGACTTAAAAAATGAAGCTGTTTCTAAAGCTGTTAAAAGTACTAAACCAGAGATGGTTACGGTGTTCAATCCTAGCGTATTAGATCGGTTTAGAACCTTATATGATTTAAAAGACAACAAAGTCTATAAGTCAGTTGCAGAGGCAGCAACCTATATAAGCATTTCAAATCCAGAGGCGGGGTTGACGGATTTGAAGTATTTTCCTAAACTAGAAAAAGTGATTTTGTATGCAAATGAAAAACCACTGAACTTAACCGCTATAAAAGACCGTCACTTTAAAGAAATAGAAATAGTTGGGGTCAATAACGCAGTTTTGAACAGCATTAAATCCGATATAAACGCAGATCAATTAACCCTAGCACGCCCTTTAGGCAAGGAGACACGCGTTTATGAGGCAGTAGATTTAAGCAGTGTAGAGAACATGAACATAAAGCAGCTTAATTTACGTGTAGGTTTTATTACCAATACGCCAAGTCAGCTAAAAAGTCTTTATGAGAAAAAAATCCTTTCACAAAGCAAGCCATTAACTGCCTACTACGAAGAAAATGTGGAAAACTATATTTCAAATAGTTTGGGTGCTATGTTATTAAAAGAAGAAACACTTGAATCAGCGGCAACTACAAAGGCAAAGAATATTGTTGCTTCAATTATTAAGCCGGATATGACCGAGGAACAGAAAGTTGAAGCCATTTATGGGTATGTTACCGCCAACGTTAAGTACAATTTTTCTGGACAAAATGCGTATGATGTTTTCCACGGTCCTGCTTTTGATAATTGGAAAGAGCAATTACAGCGCCAAGGTCAGGACCCGTATGCCCACCCTGACTATATACAGCAGTTAAATACCCACGTAGCTATAACTGAAGAATCAAATAGTAAAGCTTATATGCACTACGGGGCTTTAGTTGAGAACTATGCAGTGTGTGGTGGTATTGCAGACGGTCTAGCGTTACTGGCAAAAGAAGCGGGCTTAGAAGGCTACGTTGTTACAGGGTTCGCCTTTGACGTGCGACATGCTTGGAACGTCATTAAAGTGGATGGCAAATTCAAACATTATGATGCGACTTGGGATTTAGGGCATACTGGTACAGACGTGAAGTTCTTCCAACTGACAGATGAACAAATCAGCACCAATCATGAATGGCAGCATGACTAAGTGTCAACTTTCCTTGTGTTGTGCAGTGCGAATTGTTATAATGTACTGTGACAAATTTGGATAAAAATTATTTTAGAATAGAGGATAACAAAAATGATACAAATTGAAAAACTTTCCTATGGTTTTCCTGCAAAAGATTTATATAAAGAGGTTTCGTTTACATTGAAAAGGGGCCAGCACTGCGCTTTTATTGGAAGCAATGGTGCTGGAAAATCAACGCTTGTTGATATGATTATTCATCCGGATAAGTATTTATACGATGGTAAGATTATCAAAGATGAAAGTTGTCGTATTGGTTATGCTAGCCAGTTTGCTGTGAGAGATAAAGAGCAGGCATGTACTGTTTTTGAATATCTAAGTGAGAAATTCGTGGAAAATCAGCAAGCGACCGTTGCTGTATGCGAAAAAATGGCAGTGGCTGAGAAAGTGGAGCCGTTATTTGAACAATATCAGGCGCTTTTAGATGCTTTTGAGGCTATGGACGGAGATAATTATACAAACAATATCCGTAAACAGTTATATGTAGCCGGTATGCGTGACCTAGAAGAAACAAAGTTATCGCAGCTTAGTGGTGGCGAGTATAAATTACTTCAGATTATGAGAGAAATGTTATTATCTCATAATCTTCTTGTTTTGGACGAACCGGATGCATTTCTTGATTTTAGCAACTTAAATAAACTTTGTCAGTTGTTTAATGGTTATAAGGGCACTTTATTAGTAATTACACATAACAGATATTTATTAAATCATTGTTTTAACAAAATTATACATCTAGAGAACGGTGATATACAGGAATATGAGGGTAGTTACACAGAATATCGTTGTTCCCAGCTAAAAGAAAAATTAGAACTTAAGATACAACGTAGTGAAGAACAGGAAGAAATTAAGCGTACTGAAAAAATGGTTGATATTTTGCGAGAAAGAGCTACAATTGCAAACAATGCTTCTATTGGAAGTGCTGCAACTTCAAAGCAAACACAACTTGACCGTTTACGTGCAAGACAAATTAAGGCACCTTTTGTTGAACTTCGTGAGCCAAATATTGAGTTTCAGGCAGTACAAGCCGAAACAGAGCATACTGTTTTAAGTATTAAAGATTATAAGGTTTCATTTGATGAAAATTTACTTGAAAATATCAATTTTGAATTACTAGCTGGCGAAAAAGTAGCCATCGTTGGTGCAAATGGGACAGGAAAAACGACTATAATACGCGATATCTTAAAGAATAATCATCCTGCCATCCATATCGATGAGCATACAAACTATGCCTGTTTATCTCAGCTTAAGGGCGAGAATCTTGATGAAACAAAAACGGTATATGAGGTCATGGAGAACTTAGATTTTGAGACAAGGGAAAGTATCCGAGAGTATCTAGGAAAATATTGTTTGGAAGATGATACCTTAAATCAGAAGGTAGGTCAGTTATCCGGTGGAGAAAAGAACTTGCTTCAAATTGCGATGATTGCAAACGGTAACGCTGAACTTCTTATTCTGGATGAACCAACTAGCCATTTAGATATTTACGCACAAACGGCTCTGGAAAAAGCCATTTCCGATTATAAAGGGGCTGTACTCATGGTAAGCCATGATTTCTATTTTGTAGCTAATTGTGCAGATTACGTTTTACTGGTAGATGACAATACAATTAGACGTATGCGTACACGAACTTTTCGTAAAATGGTATACGATAAATATTTTGATCAGAAGTATTTAGAAATAAATAAGAAAAAGCAAGAATTAGAAGCCGATATTACATTGGCCTTTAAAAAAAATGATCTGATAACTGTAGAAAAACTTTGCAACCAGTTAGAAGAACTTAGCGCAGTATAGCGAGTAGTATGGAGGAAAAATGACTGAATTATTAGCGCCAGCAGGAAATATGGAAGCTTTAAAAGCTGCAATTTCTAATGGTTGTGATGCAATATACTTGGGAATGCAAAAATTTGGTGCACGTGCATACTCATCTAATTTTGATTTAGAAACGTTAAATGAAGCGGTTATGTATGCGCACCTAAGGCATGTCAAAATCTATGTTACAATGAATACCATCGTTTTCGAAAATGAAGTTGAAGAGATGAAAGCGCAGATAAACGAATTAAATGAAATCGGTGTGGATGGCATTATCGTTCAGGACTTGGCTGCTTTCGATTATATAGTCAAAAACTTTCTTGATATAGAAGCTCATTGTTCAACTCAAATGGGAATAGACGATTTAGACGGAACTTTATTATTAAAAGAACTTGGTGCGAAAAGAGTGGTTCTGTCCCGTGAAGTTGAGATTGAAAAAGTAAAAGAGATTAAAAGAATCGCTAAAATACCTTTAGAAATTTTTGTTCATGGTGCTTTATGCGTATCTTATTCTGGGAACTGTCTCATGTCTGGCTTAATCGGCTATCGAAGCGGAAATCGTGGAAGATGCGTTGGTTCATGTCGTAAAGAATATGAACTCATCGATCAGAGCACGGGAACTGTTATTGGGAAAAACTATATTCTATCGACTAAGGACTTGAACACAATCGATTATATCGATGATTTAAAAGAAATTGATTCTTTAAAAATAGAAGGTCGAATGAAAGAGCCTGCGTATGTTGCTAATGTTGTATCAAGGTATCGCATGGCTTTAGATAATAAAATAACTGAAGCCGATAAAGAGAATCTGAGTAAAACATTCAATAGAACATTTACTAAAGGCTATTTGTTTCACGAGGATAATAAAGAGATTACAAACGTCTTAAGACCTAATAACTGTGGTTATGAAATTGGAAAAATTAGCAAGGTTCTTAAAGACATGTATGAAATAACACTGACACGGACTTTAAATCAAAACGATATCATCCGAATAAGTCATGACAATGAAGATGTTATTTTATCGGTTGTAAAACTGTACGATAAAGAGGGCAATTTAATCAACAAGGCAGATGATGTCTGCTACATCAAAATCAAAGAAAAAATCGCTAAAGGTGATTTAGTTTATATAACGAAGGATTATTCCTATTACAAAGCGTTAGAATCATCGCTTGAAAAAGAATTTAGGCGTTTTAACTTAGATTTTAGAGTGTATGCATACCCAGATTCAAAGCTTATCATAGATGCGCAGGGCTTAGGCTTTAATTATTTATATGAAAGCGAAGAAATATTAGGCGAAGCCATTAATAATCCAACAACAAAAGAGCAGGTCGTTAAGCAACTTTCAAAATTAAATGATACGATATTCGAACTTAAATCTGTAGACTTTGAGGAATGTAATGCCTTTATTCCTGCTAAACTGTTAAATGCAGCAAGAAGAGATATTGTACAGGGTTTATATGACTTAAAGGTTAACAGCCAAAAGAAAAGAACAAAAGCATTGCAAACAAAAGAAAAAATAAGCTTCACTCCTGAAAAATCATACTTTACGGCCTCTGTAACGACTCAGGAACAGTATGATGCTTGCGTGAGCTGTGGTATTCAGGAAATCTACTTTGAAAACGTTGTTAGAAGAAACCAGAACGATTACAAGGAAAAAGAAGGACAGCTACTCATCGGAGGATACGGCGGCATTTATCACTATAGAAAAACGAATCCGTTTGTGACGGACTATTCTCTAAATGTGGTTAATGCTACTAGTTGCTATGAATTATATAGACTAGGCGCGAAACGAGTCACTTTATCTTATGAACTCAATAAGAGTCAAATTGAAGATTTAAGGAATGCCTACTTTAAAGAAAATGACGGCTATCCTGCGCTGGAAATGATTGTATATGGCAGGGCGCCTTTGCTGTTTACAAAATATTGTCCACTGAAAAAAATGAATCAATGCGGAACTTGTAAAACGAAGCGCTATGAGATAAAAGATGAGCACGGAACGTTCCCTATCATTTCTCATGAAGATTGTACAACGACCATCCTTAATGGGAAGACGCTTAATCTTTTAGATGAGCTAGAGAGCATAAAAGGCATCGAGGCTTTCAGACTAAACTTCACAGTTGAATCAGGTGAGCAGGTTGTGGAAACCATTAATAATGCCTTAAGCAAATTAAATGGCGGCGTGAATAAAGCTATCTTTAATCAAGAAACAGACACAAGAGGACATTTTAATAAAGAGATTATGTAAGGAAATACCAGCTTGAAACTAGGTGTTGTCTACAAAATTTAATCCTCAAATCTATTGTAATCAATGGGTTTGGGGATTTTTTTCCCTTCAGCATCTAGATCGCAAACAAAGCTACAAAATGTGTTAAAATGGATAATAGTGACACAAAACCATTTTATGAGGTGAACTTTTGAATATACAAGCAGTTTTAAAAGAGTATCAAGAGCGGTTAATCAACTTATCATCACGCAATATGAGCCTTTGCATGAACCGGTTGACTAAAAAATCAACCTTTGACATATTATCTTTAGCATCGTTTTATCCTGAAATCAGTAAAGAATTTGAAGCCTTTTTATTAAGCGACCAAAAATCTTATAAGTTGTTAGACAACCTTCAAAAATGGCTTCTTGAAGAGAAAAAAGCAGTAGACAAGGAACTGCGTGAACAAAAGAAGACCATAGAGGATTCAGAGGCATTCACACTGCTAGAAGAGAAAATACTAGTGGCTTTTAATGAAAAAAATGAAAAGTATACAGACTTGCATAAGTCTATTGAGTACTTGAATAGAGAAATAGCCTCAGAGCAAAAAGAAACAGGTATTTATAATCTATACCTAGCTTATGGTTTCGTTGTAGGCCGCTTTATGGACGACAGCAACTGCAGAGCGCCTCTTGGGTTAATTCCACTCGCTTTAAAAAAAGAAAAGGGCGAATGGTTTGTAGAAAAACCAGAACAGGATATTCTCATCAATAAGGTATTTTTGCTGTCAGCTATCAAAAATAATGGCTTAGAAAAAAAGACCCACCTATTTGAATATGAGAGCGAAAGTGACATGCCTCCTGTAGAACAATTACTTAGTTTTTATAAGAAGCATGGCATAGAAATTGACCATCTGACTCAGCCTATGAGCTTAGCAAAAAGTTTTACCGCCAAAGAATCTTACGGCACTTACCGCACAGGTGAGCTTCAAACACACTGGCATATGGTCTTGGGTCGTTTTCCAACGTCAAATGCTATTTATGAAGACTATCAGGCTATTTGTGACAATGGTTTGTTTAATAATCAAATGGAAAGTCTCTTATACGCTGGCAATAAGTTAGCCGGTGCGAATGAAGGTGAAACTTCTTTAGAGAATGAACGACAGATCAACGAAGCCGAATTTCATTTTATTTCTTCACTAGACTTTTCTCAGGAATTGGCGGTTAAAAGGGCAAATGACCATGAACACTTAGTCATATTTGGACCTCCAGGAACAGGTAAGTCGGAAACCATTGCCAATATTATTTCAGACGCGCTCTCTAAAAATCAGCGTGTCTTAATGGTGTCTCAAAAGAGAGCAGCGCTTGATGTTCTTTACAATAGACTGTCACCATTAAATGAAAAAATGGCCTTGATTCATGACGCAGACGGGGACAAAAGAAAAATATACGAAAAAATTTCAAATACGCTAGAGACTCATATGACGAAATATGGTGAACGACTAGAGTATTTTAATGCGGACACAATCAGTGAAATCAATAAGCAGGCTTCTAGTTGTGCAGCACATATTGAAAGCGAGTTAAAAAAGTTCGATGAAATAAAATCCTTTTTAGCGTCGTGTCCAATTGAAGGCTGCACCACCCAGCAGCTTCTTCATAAGGCTTGGTCTAAAACGGAGCTGACAGGTGAAAAGTTAGCGCAGGTTAAGGTTTATCATCAAATAAAGGGTGAATTGCCAGACGTTGAAATGCAAGAGCACATGGTAAAGAAACTTGGAAACAGCATACTGGAAGACAAAATTCCTCATGTTTATATAGAAAATGAAACCTTAAAAAAACAGCATGAACTTCTGACTGTATTTAAAGACGATTTTTCATTTTATGATCAAGACAAAGTCATAAACAGTCTTAGGGCTTTAAATAGCACAACACAGACACTTGAAACGTTAGCGAATCAGAGTGCGTGCCATAAAGAAGTGGCAAGTTCATTATTAGAAAACGTAGCTTTTGACCTGAAAAA
>JBGSUZ010000012.1:0-8307 GCA_041753235.1 Acidaminobacteraceae bacterium | reverse complement strand
ATACATCAAAACCAATCACGCTTCTTAGTGAAACGCCAGGCGCGACGATTCATTATATTTTGACGTCCAATGTTGGTAATGCTAATGGAACTGAAACTATAGAGCCAGAAGCAGAGTACACAGCACCGATGACAATCGATTACGCAAAATTCCCTATCAAACTCAGCGTATACGCTTCTAAATTAAACTATAAAAACAGCGCTACTTTAGAGTATAACTTTACAGCAAAGAAACCTTCAGGTGGCGAAAAGAACTACTATGGACAAATTCATGCGCATACGGCTGAAAACTCAGATGGTCAAGGTACATTAGACGAAGCTTATGACTATGGAAAGAATTCGGCAAAACTTGATTTCATGATACTGACAGACCACTCAAATTCGTTTGACCTCAAGCCTGCGACTGATTCGGCGGCTACATACAACCTAACGACTTACAATGCAGACAATGACAAATGGAAAAACGGCATTGCGGCAGCAGCTAAGTACAACGAGAGTGACAAATTTGCAGCTGGCTATGCTTACGAAATGACTTGGTCAGGTGGTCCTGGCCACATGAACACTTTTAATACGGCTGGGTTTGTAAGCCGAAATAATACAATACTCAATAATAAAACCGGAGATGCATGTCTCAAGGCATACTACGAACTCCTCAAAAATACGCCTGGATCGATTTCTCAGTTCAATCATCCGGGACCGACATTCGGAAATTTTGCAAACTTCAATTATTACGATCCAATCATCGACCAAAGAATCAACATGCTTGAAGTTGGCAATGGAGAAGGTGTTGTCGGTTCAGGCGGCTACTTCAGATCAATCGACCAGTACATCCTCGCCCTTGATAAAGGATGGCATGTCGCACCTACAAATAACCAAGACAATCATAAAAAACTCTGGGGAGATGCAAATACCTGCAGAACAGTTGCATATACTAATGATCTGACGCTCGATGGTATTTACAACGCATTTAATGAGCGTGCAGTCTGGGCGACTGAAAATGTGAACTTAGATGTGGTTTACACGCTCAATAATGAAAAACTTGGAACTATCCTTGAAGATGTGCCTGCAACTGCTAAAATTGCAGTCAAGGCAATCAATAAAAATACTGCTGATTCTACAAGCACTATTAAGAAAGTAGTTCTTATCTCTAATAACGGAGAAGTCGTTGATCAGGTTGATTATGACAGCAATGATGTGACATATGAAAAGACAATCGACGCACCAAAGCCTGGCTATTACTTTGTAGAAGTTATTGATGCTGCTGGCAGATACGCAGTTACTGCGCCAGTATGGCTTGGGTCTGCAGTGAAGGTCGGTATCACATCAGTGGTTAATAGTTCGGTTATGCCAGTGACGACTGAATCTTTAAATCTTACAACTTCTTTCTACAACAATGAAAAGACAGATGCAGTACTTAAATCGGTCACCTATTCAGTAAGCACAGATCCAGCGGCGACAACTACTGTGACGCCGAACAAAGCACTTGCGGCAAATGGCGGTGAAGGCACAGATGTATTTACCTATACACCTAGCATTGTCGGAGACACTACCGTGAATATTTCTGCTGTTATCAACGTGGACGGCGTAGATCGCACAGTGATTTCTTCGATTAACTTCAAGGTAACGGATATCACAAAAGTCGTATTCTGCGGTATTGACGGTTCACATGGCGGAGAATACGTATCAGGTGGCAAATACCCAGCGTCTATGGGTAATATGATGACAGTAGCTGCCAACAACGGCGTTAGAGTTGTTCTGTTCAACACCACTCAAGAACTTATCAATGCCTGCAACGATTCAAGATACAAAACTATCATCTTATCAGCGCCTTCAAGAAGTAAGGCGGCGGCATGGCCAAACCAAACAAACTATACACCTGAAGAAGTTAGCGCGATTAAAGCATTTGCAGAAGCAGGCAACACGCTAATCTTTACGACTGTTGCTGATTATCAGGAAAATGGTAAGGTAACTGCTACGGATAACCTGACACATATGTCGGGGCTCCAGAACAGTGTACTCTCAGCGATTGGCTCAAACTTAAGAATCGGTGATGATGAAGTTCTAGACGATGTCAATAATGGGGGGTCTCTGTACCGTCTCTATTTGACAGAGTTTAACAAGAACAATCCGTTTCTCGGTGGTTTGGTTGACGGACAGGTATACAGCCAGTATAGCGGTACTACAATCTATGTGGCAGACAATGCGACAGCAAACTCAACATATACAGGAGATGCGATAAGCACGATTCCTAGCTCGGTCTCGCCTATCGTATACGGTTTCCCAACAACGTTTTCGGCGGAATGTGATGCAGATAACTTTGGCTTCCCTGAAAAACCAGCTTTTACGTATGTTGATTTACCAGATCCCAAAACACCTACAACAATCTACAAAACTGACAAAGGGATGAATAATCCTGATTTACTCATACCAAAATATGAGAATGGCGCTAACTTTGAGAAGCTTATTGCAGCGTCTGAAACATTAACGCATGCTAACGGCAGAACATCTCAGGTTATTGTTGCTGGTGGTGTATTCATGAGTAACTTTGAAATCCAAGTTACTATGGACAATAGTACAACACTTCCATATGCGAATACGACAATCATGAATAATTTGTTTGCTAATATGAACCCGAAGGAAATCACAAAAATTGAAGACGTAAAAAAGGGCAAAGAGGGTGATGAGTTCACAATCATTGCGACGGCGACTTCTGACATCAATAAAGGAACAGATGATAACAAAGGTTTCTTCGATTGTATTTACGCTCAAGATGCAACAGGTGGTATTAACGTATTCCCTGTTTCAAAAGGTGTTTTGAGAGGTCAAAAACTTGAAATCACCGGCAAACTAGGTTCTTATCAAGACGAGATTGAATTGATAGTATCTAGTGTGAAGGTCGTGGATTCTGCAATTAATGAAATTGCACCAACTGTTCTTTCAACTCAGGATGCAATGGCAGCATCAAGTGTTGGTATGTTAGTAAAAACAGAAGGTACTGTAAGTGATGTAGTCAAAGATCCTATTACTGGAGAAGTAATCCAGTTTGAAATCAATGATGGTAGCGGCAAAGCACTTATATTCATCAACGGGTACATTACTAAAGATGTAAAACTTACGGGTATCGAACCGGGAGAATGGGTTTCTGCAATCGGTCTGGCATCAGTGGGCGAAGCCGCAGGAACTTCAGACTTCAAATCAAGACTCAGAGTGAGAGACAGAGCAGAAATTGTAGTCGTTAAGACGCCTCTTCCTCAATCAAGCTGCCCAACAAGTGAAGTTCCAGAAGGAACTTATACAACAATCACAGATGTTGCATTGAAGGGTGAAACTGTGGACACGGCCATTTACTACACAACGGATGGTAGTGTACCAACAACAAATAGAACGCTTTACACAGCGCCAATTAACTTGTCGGAATCGACAACAATCAAGGCGATAGCTGTAACACCAGATCATAGACAAAGTGCGGTTGCTTCATTTGCATACGTCATCAATCTGCCTAAGGTAGAAACACCTCAATTAACACCGGCAGAAGATGTATACAAAACAGCTATTGAAGTAGCTATGACTTGTCCGACGGAAAATAGCACAATTTACTACACAACAGACGGCAGTGAACCAACAACAGCGAGCAATCAGTATTCAGCACCGATAAGTCTTGCAGGTACAACGACTATTAAAGCAATGGCAGCAGCCGTTGGTTACAAAAACAGCGATACAGTGAAAATGGAATATGTCATCAAGATTCCAGGAAAAACAGAGTCGCCAGCCGCATCTATTGAAGGTGGGGAGTACAAAGCACCGATTAACGTGGAATTGACAGCAGCTACAAAAGACAGCGTAATTTACTACACAACTGACGGGACAGACCCAACTGTTGACAGCGCTGTCTATACAAATGTTATTCACGTCGAGGAAACAACCTTAATCAAGGCAATGGCTGTAGCGCCAGAATGTTACAATAGCGAAATCGCTAGTTTTTCGTATACCATCAATATACCAATTACAGAATTGGTAATTCCAAGCGTCGTACCAGGCACGTATAACGTGGTTCAAAATGTTGAACTTAAATGTGGAACTGAAAACAGTGTGATTTACTATACTGTGGACGGTAGTGAAGTAACGACGGGTAGTGCTATTTACACTTCGGAAATCTGCATTGATGCAACAAAGGAAATAAAGGCGATGGCTGTAGCGCCAGGATGCAAACCAAGTGCGGTTGCTACCTTTGCATATACCATCAACATTCTTCAAGTAGAACCAATAAAAACATCTGTCGAAGCGGGCAGATACCCAAATCAAATCGAAGTGGCACTATTTAGCAATACATCAGGTACGGCTATTTACTTCACAACAGACGGCAGTGAACCGACGACTTCCAGCATGGTGTACAAAACGCCAATAAACGTTGAACAGACGACTGTCATTAAAGCAATTGCTGTAAAAGCAGGATATGAAAACAGTGGAGTATTAACAGCAGAATACACCATTTACAAACCAGAACCAAAACCAGAACCAAAGCCAGAACCAAAGCCAGAACCAAAGCCAGAGAAACCATCAAAAGACAAAGAAGACAGACCAAGCAGTAATACTGGTTCAGGTACTTCATCAACACCAACACAACCACAACAAACCCAACCAGTAGTACCAACAACACCAACTACTGACAAACAAGCAACAGAAACAGCGTTAGCAAAAGCAAAAGCAAGCGGTAAACTAACAGACGCTGAAAAAACAATGATCAAAGAAGCGCTTACAACTCAACTCAAAGCTCAAGGAACAGCAAATTCAGTAGAAGCAAGAAAGCTTCTTCAAGAAAATGTTGCACTCCTTAACCAAGTAATTGGTGGCCTTGAAATGAAGCCAGAGCTTCTTACAAATCCAGAAGCCCTCAGCAAAGCAATTGCAGCTACTATTGAAACACTCAAAAAAGAGCTCGCAGCGACAGGCCTCAGCGCAAAAACTGCTAAACCAGTCGTAACGCTCGAAACAGCTACTGAAAAACTTACAGTAAGCCTCCAAACTGCAGACCTTAAAGCTGCTAAAGAGAATGGTGCAGACCTTCAAGTAGCAACAGCAGATGCTTCTGTTAAAGTGGCAAGTGCTGACATTAATGCAGATAAAGCTTACAAAGTAACTATCGAAAAGGATACATCGCTTAAAGCAGCTGCTTCTAAACAAATGGCTGCAGTAACCGAGGGCATTAAGCTCGAAACTGAATTCAAAACAGTTCAATTAGCAATTTCGGTAGACAGCGCAAAGGCGAATAACCTTGGCGTGTTCAAATTCGATGAAGCTAAGAAAACATATGTTTTAGTTCAATCACAAATCGATTCAGCAACAGGTAACTTAATTGTTAAGGATGCGACTAACGGTCAATACTTAGTTGCAGAAGTGAAAACTACTTATGCAGATACAGCAAAAACGTGGGCAAAAAACACAATTGGTCAAGTTTCAGCAAGACGTATCATGGTAGGTGTTGCTGATGACAAATTTGCACCTGAAAAAACTGTAACTAAAGCAGAATTCGCAACAGCACTACTCAACATGATTGGCAAATCTAATCCAGAAGCTAAGGATTGGAAAGCGTCAAACATAGCAGCAGCTAACCAACTTGGATTTGGTGCAAACTTCTTAAGCGACAAAACAGCAGACAAAGCCATTACAAGAGAAGAAATGACTTATATGCTCGCGAAAGCTTATGCGCTCCAAACAGGTTACGATGCACAAAATAGTGGTTTAGATTTCAAAGATTCTAAAACCATCAATAAAGCATACCAAACTGAGATTGCTGAAGCTCAAAAGCTCGGTCTTGTAAAAGGTATGACAGATGGTACGTTCAAACCTGCATCTACTGGTACAAGAGCAGAAGCGGCACAAATGCTTCTAAACCTTGCTAATAGTTTATAGGTTGAAACGACCAACAAATTAACCCTCTAAAAGGTCGTCTCTCAAAGGAATAATTATTTCTTTGCTGAGGCGGCCTTTTTTTAGCTATTACAATATAGAAGCTAACTAAAAAATATGCTATGATAATTTAATATGGGCAAACTTTGTCAATTTCGAAGACATTTTCACAACTGACAACGCCCGAGAACGATAACCTAGGAGGTCATACCATGTCTGTAAGAGTTAGATTTGCACCAAGCCCAACTGGCTTTGTTCATATAGGGAGTCTTAGAACTGCGCTTTACAATTACCTATATGCCAAGAAAAATGGCGGCGAGTACATTTTGAGAATAGAAGACACCGACAGAACCCGTTTAGTAGAAGGCGCCGTAGAAGGCATGCTGGACGCTATGAAGTGGGCTGGCGTTAACCACGTTGAAGGACCTTTCTTAAACGAAAAAGGCGAAGTCATCCAAACTGGTGACTGTGGACCATACGTTCAATCAGAAAGATTAGACCTTTACGGCAAGTACGCAGAACAACTTTTAGAAGATGGCAAAGCATACTACTGCTTCTGCGACAAGGAAAGAATGGAGAAAGTCAGAGAAGAGCAAAAGGCAGCAGGCCTCACCGCTAAGTACGACGGACACTGTAAAAGCATCAGCCTTGAAGACGCAAGAAAACGCGTTGCAGCTGGCGAGTCACACGTCGTTAGACTTAAACTCCCTGAGAACCGCGACATTACCTTTGACGACGCAGTGAGAGGCGTTGTAACCTTCAATACGGACGAGCTCGACGATCAAGTCCTCATGAAGCAAGATGGCTTCCCAACGTACCATATGGCGGTTATTGTAGACGACCACCTCATGGGCATTACCCACGTCATCCGCGGAGAAGAGTGGCTTTCGTCAACACCAAAGCATGTGTACCTCTATGAAGCATTTGGCTGGGAAGCACCACAGTTTGTACACCTGCCAAACATCCTCAACATCGAAAAGAAAAAGCTTTCCAAGCGTCATGGCGATGTAGCTGTCGAAGACTTCAAACGCAAAGGTTACCTACCTGAAGCCCTCATCAACTATGTAGCCCTCGTAGGCTGGAGCCCAGAGGACAACAGTGAAAAAATGACCATGGACGAAATGATAGAGAAGTTCTCGCTCGACCGCGTTTCCAAATCAGGCGGCGTGTTCGACGTGAACAAGCTCAACTGGATGAGCGGCCTTTACATTAAAGAAATGCCACTCGAAGAGCTGACAGAAATGTGTATTCCTTACTTTGTTGAAAAGGGCTACGTCGCAGCGGATAAAATCGATGAAAACCGTCACTTCATGCAAACCATCACGAAACTTTCTCAAGACAGTATGAGCTACATGGCGCAGGTCACAGATCTCGTGCCAATGTTCATCGGCGAAGACGTGGAACCTGAAAATGAAGAGACTCTAGAAATGCTCAAAATCGATCAAGTGCCAGAAGTACTTAATTGTTTCATCAAATTACTTGAGGAAGTACCAGTAGTAGATGAAGCATTTGCTAAAGGCGTCATGAAAGCTATTCAAAAGGAAACTGGCGTTAAAGGCAAGAATTTATTTATGCCTGTCAGAGCAGCAATTTCTGGTCAGCTTCACGGACCGGACCTTGTGGCAATCATTGAACTGCTTGGCAAAGACATGCTTATCAAGAGACTTGAAAATACCCTTAAGCGACTTGCATAAGGACATCATATAAAGAAGGAGGGAGTCGTATGAAAATTTACAATAGTCTTACGCGAAAAAAAGAAACGTTTGAACCTATCGAACCGAATAAAGTGAGAATGTATGTATGCGGCCCTACAGTTTACAACTACTTTCATATAGGTAACGCCAGACCCTTTACGGTTTTTGATACTTTCAGAAGATACTTAGAGTACAGAGGCTATGAAGTCAATTACGTTCAAAACTTCACAGATGTAGACGACAAAATCATCAACCGCGCTAATGAAGAGCAGCTTAGCAGCTTAGAAGTCAGCGAGAAGTATATTGCAGAGTATTTCAAAGATGCAGATGCCCTAGGTATCAACCGTGCAACAGTGCACCCTAAAGTTACAGATACAATGGAAGAAATTATCGCTTTCATTCAGGTGCTCGTAGACAAGGGCTTTGCCTATGCCTCTCATGGGGACGTTTACTTCAGCACCAAAAGTTTTGAGTCTTATGGCAAGCTATCTAAGCAAAATTTAGAAGACCTTGAAATGGGCGCGAGAATCGAAGTTAACGAGCAAAAGAAACATCCAATGGACTTTGTGCTCTGGAAAGCTAAAAAGCCAGGTGAACCAAGCTGGACATCGCCTTGGGGCGAAGGCCGACCGGGCTGGCACATTGAGTGCTCGGTCATGAGCACCAAATTCCTAGGGGAGACCATTGACATTCACTGCGGCGGTCAG
>JBGSUZ010000011.1:0-5618 GCA_041753235.1 Acidaminobacteraceae bacterium | reverse complement strand
CAGATTACCTGGTTCACTCGGCGCGGGCACTTACCCAGCAAGAGTTATCAAAGGTATGACAATGGCTGGAAGAATGGGTAGAGAAACTGTTACAGTTCAAAATCTTCAAGTAGTAAGAGTTGAAGCTGACAGAAACCTTGTTTTAATCAAAGGTGCTATCCCAGGACCAAAAGGTACATTAGTAACAATCAACAAAGCAATTAAAGCTAGCAAATAATTGATTCTGGCTTAGGAAAGGAGGATACAACGTGCCTAATTTAGACGTACTCAACATGATGGGTAACAAAGTTGGAGAAATCCAATTAAACGATACGGTTTTTGGCGCAGAAGTTAACAAGGAAGTGTTACATCAAGTAGTTGTTAACTACCTTGCTAACCAAAGACAAGGTACACAGTCTGCAAAAACTAGAGCAGAAGTTAGAGGTGGCGGTAGAAAGCCATTTAGACAAAAAGGTACTGGTAACGCGAGACAAGGTACAATCAGAGCACCGCACTTCATCGGTGGTGGTGTTGTCTTCGCTCCAAAACCAAGAGACTACTCTTACACACTCCCTAAGAAAGTGAAAAGAGTTGCTCTTAGATCAGCACTCAGCTCAAAAGTTATCAACAACGAAATGATCGTTCTTGATGCATTTGAAATGACTGCTCCAAAAACTAAGGAAATGGTTAAAGTGCTTCAGAACCTCAATGTAACTGGCAAGGCGTTAATCGTAACACTTGACAAGAACGACAATGTAGTGTTCTCTGCTAACAACCTTCCAGGCGTTCAGACTTCATTCGTAGGTCAATTAAACGTCTATGAAATTCTCAACCACACAAGCTTCGTAATTACGAAAGCTGCCGTTGAAAAACTTGAGGAGGTGTACGCATAATGAAAACCTCTTATGATGTTGTCATTAGACCAGTCATCACTGAAAACGCAATGATGGGTGCTGCTGAAAAGAAGTACACATTCGAAGTGGCTAAGGATGCAAACAAAACTGAAATCAAACAGGCTATTGAGCAAATCTTTGGCGTTAAAGTTGAGAAAATCAACACTATGAACGTTAAAGGCAAGTTCAAGAGACAAGGTAGATTTGAAGGATATACTTCCAGCTGGAAGAAGGCAATTATTAAACTCTCTGCAGAAAGCAAGGATATTGAATTCTTTGAAGGTATGTAGGAGCCAGCATTATTAAAGGAGGGTAAGAACTATGGGAATCAGAGGATTTAAACCAACTTCTCCTGCTATCAGACAAATGACTGTTTCTACATTTGAAGAAATCACGAAGTCTACGCCGGAAAAGTCTTTATGTATATCATTAAAGAAAAACTCAGGTAGAAATAACCAGGGTAAAATCACAGTTCGTCACAGAGGTGGCGGTTCAAAAATTAAGTACAGAATCATCGACTTTAAAAGAACTAAAGACGGTGTACCTGCAAAAGTAAGCTCAATCGAGTACGATCCAAACAGATCTGCTAACATTGCACTTATAACTTATGCAGATGGTGAGAAGAGATATATCTTAGCACCTTACAAATTAAACGTAGGTGACACTATTGTGTCAGGACCTGGCGTTGATATCAAAATTGGTAATGCGTTACCACTTATCAACATTCCAGTGGGTACAATTATCCACAATATTGAACTTAAGCCTGGCAAAGGTGCTCAGATGGTTAGATCCGCTGGTAACTCTGCTCAATTAATGGCTAAAGAAGGCAAAATGGCTCTTGTGAGATTACCATCAGGTGAAACTAGATACGTTAGAAGCGAATGTAGAGCGACTATCGGTCAAGTTGGTAATGTAGACCACGAGAACATCAACATCGGTAAAGCGGGCAGAACTAGACATATGGGCATCAGACCTACTGTCAGAGGTTCTGTAATGAACCCTTGCGATCACCCACACGGTGGTGGTGAAGGTAGAACACCTATCGGTAGACCGGCTCCGGTTACGCCATGGGGCAAGCCTGCACTTGGTTACAAAACTAGAAAGAAACATAAATCATCTGATAAATTAATCGTTTCAAAAAGAAAGAAATAGTTTGGGTTAAGAGGATAAGGTGAAGACCAAGATCCTCTGCCGAACGATTCACTCGGTGAAGGGAGGAAACACAAAACATGAGCAGATCGCTTAAAAAAGGACCTTTTGTTCACAAGTCTTTACTTCGAAATATCGAAGAAATGAACAAAAATGATGATAGAAAAGTTATCAAAACTTGGTCAAGATCTTCTACAATTTTCCCTCAATTCGTGGGACACACAATTGCTGTACATGATGGTAAAAAACACATTCCTGTATACGTAACTGAAGACATGATCGGCCACAAGCTTGGGGAGTTCGCTCCAACAAGAACATTCAAAGGTCATGCGGGAGATAAGAAGAGCGGTAGATAATCTCGATTGATCGGAAGGAGGTTAAAAGTAATGAAAGCTAAAGCAGAAGCTAAATATATTAGAGTTTCTCCAAGAAAGATGAAACCAATCGCTGACTTGGTAAGAGGCAAAAGCGTTAAAGAAGCAAAAGCCATTCTTAAATTCACACCTAATAAGGGTGCTAGAGTATTCCTCAAAGTTTTGGAATCGGCAATTGCTAACGCAGAAAACAATCATCACATGAACGCAGAGAGCTTATTCGTATCGGACATCTATGCTAACCAAGGACCAACAATGAAGCGTTTCAGAGCTGGTTCACAAGGTAGAGCTAATCCAATGCTTAGAAGAACAAGCCACGTTGGCGTTATGGTCGCTGAAAGAGAATAGTAAGGAGGGGTAATGAATGGGTCAAAAAGTTAGCCCACACGGTTTAAGAGTCGGCATTATTAAAGATTGGGACTCTAAATGGTACGCAGATAAGAAAAACTTTTCCGATTTATTAATAGAAGATTTTGAGATTAGAAAGTATGTAAAGAAAACACTTTACACTTCAGGTATTTCTAGAATCTACATCGATAGAGCGGCGAACAACAAAGTTCACGTAAACATCTTTACTGCTAAGCCTGGTATGATTGTAGGCAGAGGCGGAGAAAACATCAAAAAAATCAGAGAAGAGCTTCAAAAAATGACTGGCAAAACAATTCAGTTAGATATTTCTGA
Organism: Acidaminobacteraceae bacterium; assembly: GCA_041753235.1. Lineage (GTDB taxonomy): Bacteria > Bacillota > Clostridia > Peptostreptococcales > Acidaminobacteraceae > JBGSUZ01. The sequence goes on along the minus strand of JBGSUZ010000011.1, from coordinate 2,542 downwards.
AGTAGAAGCGCCAGATGCTGATGCTCAACTCGTTGCAGAAAACATTGCCCTTCAACTTGAAAGACGTGTTACTTTCAGAAGAGCTATGAAGCAATCTATTCAAAGATCGATGAGAATGAACGGCGTAGAAGGTATTAAAGTTGCTACAGCTGGTAGACTTGGTGGTGCGGAAATCGCGAGAACTGAAGGCTACAGTGAAGGTAATGTGCCACTTTCTACACTTAGAGCTGACATCGATTACGGTTTCGCTGAAGCTGATACTACTTATGGTAAAATCGGCGTTAAAGTTTGGATCTACAAAGGTGAAGTTCTTCCTAGCCCTACTGGTGAAAGTATTCTTCAAAGAAAAGAAGCTAAAAAACCAAGAGCGCCTAGAGACAACGCTGGTAGAAATCAAAGAAGCGGCAAACCTTACAACAATAAAGCAAAAAAACCAAACGATGCTGCTTCTTCAGAACAGTAATCGGACCAGAATAGATAGTAAAGTTAACGGAAGGAGGCTGTACACACATGTTAATGCCTAAAAGAGTGAAACGTCGTAGAGTCCACAGAGGCCGCATGAAAGGTACTGCACAAAAAGGCAATGCCATTGCATACGGAGATTACGCTTTAGTGGCTATGGAGCCAGCTTGGATCACTTCTAGACAAATTGAAGCTGCTCGTATCGCGATGACAAGATATATTAAAAGAGGCGGTAAGGTTTGGATTAAAATCTTCCCTCATAAACCAGTAACAAGAAAACCTGCTGAGACTCGTATGGGTGCTGGTAAAGGTTCTCCAGAGTATTGGGTAGCAGTTGTTAAACCAGGTAGAATTTTATATGAGCTTTCAGGCGTATCTGAAGAAGTTGCAAGAGAAGCAATGAGACTTGCTGCGAACAAACTTCCGATCAAGTGTAAGTTCATTATGCGTGAAGAAGTTGCAAAGGGTGGTGAATCTAATGAATGCTAATAAACTCAGAGAACTCACTGATAAAGAGTTAGCATCAAAGCTTAACGATCTTAAAAGCGAATTATTTAACCTTAGATTCCAATTGGCGACTGGTCAATTAGAGAACCCAATGAAAATCCAAGGTGTTAAAAAAGATATTGCGCGTGTTAAGACTGTCTTAAGAGAAAGAGCTTAATGGCGAAGGAGGTAAGAGCCGTGGAAGAAAGAGCAAGAAGAAAAGTTAAAATAGGCTACGTTGTTTCCGACAAAATGGACAAGACCATCGTCGTTAAAATCGAAGATTTTATTCGTCATCCACTTTACGGAAAACGTGTAAAAAGAACTAAGAAATTTAAGGCACATGATGAATTAAACACATGTACCATTGGCGATAAAGTAAAAATTATGGAAACAAGACCACTCTCTAGAGATAAGAGATGGAGACTTGTTGAAGTTATGGAAAAAGCGAAGTAATCTTTGCTGATCGGAAGGAGGTAATAAGCATGATCCAACAAGAAACCCGACTCAAAGTTGCCGACAACTCAGGTGCTAAAGAACTTCTCTGTATCCGTGTTTTAGGCGGCTCTAAAAGAAAATACGGAAGCGTTGGCGATGTGATCGTTTGTGCGGTTAAAAATGCAACGCCAGGCGGAGTTGTTAAAAAGGGAGACGTAGTAAAAGCTGTTATTGTTAGATCCTTTAGCGGATTTAGAAGAAACGACGGTAGCTATCTCAAATTCGATGAAAATGCTGCGGTTATCATCAAGGATGACTTATCTCCAGTAGGAACTCGTATCTTTGGCCCTGTGGCAAGAGAATTAAGAGATAAGAAATTTACGAAAATCGTTTCTCTTGCTCCAGAAGTTTTATAGTAAGAGTAGGAGGTGCAGTGTATGCGAATTAAAACAGGCGATACAGTTGTTATAGTTGCTGGTAAAGATAAAGGCAAAAAAGGTAAAGTCATTCAAGCTATGCCTGCTGAAAGCAGAGTTATCGTAGAGAACGTAAATATGGTGACAAAGCATAAGAAACCTAGCCAAAAGGTTCAACAAGGCGGCATTGTGCATCAAGAAGCTCCAATTAACGTTTCAAACGTTATGATTCTTGATCCAAAAGAAAAAGTAGCTACTAGAATTGGCTACAAAGTGCTTGAAAACGGCAAAAAAGTCAGAGTTGCTAAGAAATCTGGCGAAGTGTTAGACTAATCTAACTCGGAAGGAGGTTTGTACACATGGCAAGATTTAGAGATAAATACAATCAAGAAGTGACTAAAGCTTTAATGGAAAAATTCCAATACAAAAACGTTATGGAAATTCCTAAAATAGAAAAAATCGTTGTGAACATGGGTCTTGGCGAAGCTAAAGACAATCCAAAAGCAGTGCAAGTTGCTGTGGCGGAACTCGCTACTATCACTGGACAAGCGCCAGTTGTTACTAAAGCGAAAAAATCAATTGCGAACTTCAAGTTAAGAGAAGGTATGGCAATTGGTACAAAAGTAACGCTCAGAGGCGAAACTATGTACGAGTTCATGGACAGATTATTCTCAGTTGCGCTTCCACGCGTAAGAGACTTCAAAGGCACAAATGCTAACGCGTTTGATGGCAGAGGTAAC
>JBGSUZ010000010.1:0-2845 GCA_041753235.1 Acidaminobacteraceae bacterium | reverse complement strand
CTTCACTCAAGGTAGCAATTGAAGATTTAATGGCTTCAATTTCCTCTAACAAACCAACTTTTTTCATGAGATCCGCTTCTTTTTCATCTAGCGCAGTCTGTTTCTTCGAGTCTATTTGTTCAATTTGCTTCGTCTTCGCATTTTGAGCATCCACTTGCTCTTGCATGAGCATATCAAGACGTTCGATTTCTCTTTGATAAGCTTCATGTTTTTCACGGTCACCTGCCATTTTTACAGCAAGGTCTGTACGTTTTTGACTAACTTCGCTGAATGCTTGCGACAGGCTTTGTTGCTCATTGGTGCCTTGTTTCATAAGCACTTCCAGCTCAGCAACACGCTTCATATTCTCGTCTAATTGAAGCCTTAACGCCTCTGCCCGGGTCTCCAGTTTGAGAATTTCCTCGCCTAAGCCATCATAATCTCTTAGCAGCTTGCGTTCGCCAACTTCCGTCTGCTCACACTGCATTTTAACACTCTTCCATTTCATTGAAAGTTCTTGTTTTTGCTTTTCGAGGCTTTGAAGTTCATATTCAACCGTCTCACTCATAATTTTGAGCTGTGACAAGCCTTTTTGTACCTGAGCATCATCAGACTCTAGTTGCGCTATGGCTTGCTCCATGTGCACCACGTCTTTTTCAAGCTGTTCTATTTTTGACTTTCTATTTAGAACGCCTGTTGTTTTCTGTTTTATAGAACCACCGGTAATCGCACCGCCGGGGATCAATAATTCTCCATCCAGTGTAACGATACGCAGTCGGTTGCTTTTAATTTTCAGCGCTTTTGCAGCTGAATCGTAATCTTTGTAAATCAGTGTTCGCGACAGTAAATATTCCACTGCTGGTCTGACACTTTCGTCAAAATGAATCAAATCCGATGCCAGTCCCATAAAGCCCTCAGAGTTTTTAACCTCTGCACCTACAGTAGTAGTGCTACTATTTAGATTTGAAAGTGGTAAGAATGTTACTCTGCCAAAACGTTGTGCTTTTAGGACACTAATCATCCGTTTAACAGTGGATTCGTCCTGACATACCACATTTTGAAGACCTTTGCCAAGCGCAATATCGATGGCAGTTTCCATATGCTCGGGAATCTGAATCAAATCCGCCACGACACCCACAAAACCCTTAAGGTCATTTTGCTTACGCAGGTGACCAATCAGATTTTTGACCCCGTAGTCAAATCCTTCCATATTCGCTTCCATATTTTTAAGTATCTTTAATTCAGTTTTAGTTTTTTCAAACGCCACCTGAGCCTGTTGCTTATTTTGCTGAAGCACAGCAAGTTTTTGACTCTGTTGCTGCTTATCTTGGTCTAATTGATTAACTTTTTCTCTTTGTTTTTCTAGTTGCTGCTCCATCTGAGCCAGTTCGTCTTCTAGCCCTTTAAGTTCCGCTGTCAATGATAATTGAATCTGTTTGCTCTTTTCCAATTCCTCTTGAATCTGCTGTCTTTGCGACTCAAATCTTTGTTGATTTTCCAGCAAATTTTTACGGTCGCTCTTAGAACGTTCCGCTTCGTTTAACAGGGCAATAATTTCATTTCGAGAACCTTCATGAGCCGCCGTCATAGCCTTTAATGCTTCTGATAGACGATAATGTTCTGCCTGCGCCGCCTCAAATTCAGCTTCAATAACCGCTAGCGCACTTGCCATTTCTTTACTGTAACCCTGTTGTTCTTGCTGTCTACCTGCGTTTTCTGTATGTTGCGCTTTTAGATTTTTTATTTCAAGTTCAAGTCGAACCAGATCGTTGTTGTACCCTCGAATCCGTTCTTCCACAACACTGATTTCACCATCGACTTGGCGGAAGTTCTCACTTAAGCTTCTGTAAGTCTCATTGCGCTCATTTTGAACGTTGTCAAAGTCAAATATTTGCTGTTCAATGGCTTTGACCGCTTCCTGAATATGCTCATGCGCCTTCTTAGCTTCTGCATAAACTGTGGTCTGCACGCCATACTCAGTCTCTGTTTTATTGAGTTTGCCGTCTACCTTGTCCAGTTCATTTAAAAACAAATTGATCTCTATGTCTTTAAGTTCTTCTGTTAGAGACAAATACTCCGTTGCCTTCTCGCTTTCTTTTCGAAGGGGTTCAATACGTCCCTTAAGTTCCCCTGCAATATCTTCAACACGCACAAGGTTAAGTTCTGTATTTTCAAGCTTTCTGACAGCTTCCTTCTTCTTAGCTTTGTACTTTACAATCCCAGCGGCTTCTTCGAAAACTTGTCTTCTGTCATCGCCATTGCCGCTCAGAATACTTTCAATTTTGCCCTGTCCAATAATAGAGTACCCGTCTGTGCCTATACCCGTATCCATGAACATTTCGCGAACATCTTTAAGACGGCAGACTGTATTGTTTAGCAAATACTCACTTTCGCCAGACTTGTAAATTCTTCGTGTAACAATTACTTCTGTGTAATCAACAGGAAAAAATCGATTGCTGTTGTCAAAGTGAAGGCTAACCTCTGCCATGCCAAGTGCTGACCGATGGGTTGTCCCACTGAAAATGATGTCCTCCATTTTAGAGCCTCTCAGCGTTTTTACCTTCTGCTCGCCAAGTACCCAGCGTACTGCATCTGTTATATTGCTCTTACCGCTGCCATTTGGCCCAACAACACAGGCTACTCCCTGATTGAAGTCGAGTACGGTTCGATCCGCAAAGGATTTGAATCCCTTTAATTCTAATCGTTTAAGGTACATACTTCACCTCTTACCCTCATAATTTTCTACCCATTGAATCTGATAAAGCGCTACGGCCTCATCTTTTATGACTTTATCTATTTGAATACCTCTGTCTTTTAACCATTTTAAGTTGGACTGTTTATGTCCCGAAAAAAAACAAACGTGTTT
>JBGSUZ010000009.1:0-5064 GCA_041753235.1 Acidaminobacteraceae bacterium | reverse complement strand
ATGATAGGTCTAGTGGGCTTATTGGGCAATAGCAGTAAATTCGCGGAATTTAGAGAACTTTCAGAAGAAGGACAGCTAGCCAATACAGTAGATTCTCAAATCTACGCAGCAAGGCTGAGTTTTAAGAAGTATGAAACGTCCTCGGACAGTACATTTGTCAAAGAATTTGAAGGACTGGATGCTGCAATGCGAACAGAGATTAATCGGCTGATAGAGATCACTAATAATCAGGAGCGCAGTGCGCTAGCGAATAAGCTCATGAGTTCGTGTAAAGCCTATCAGGTTAAATACAATCAATATGTTCAGCGTGACGTGGACTTAGCGGCCCACTATAAAGAGGGATCAGCGGCAGGCAATGAAATCAGCCAGTCACTCACAGTCATAATGGACACTGCAAAGCGAGAGTCAGACCACAGCACCTTTACACTGGCGTCAGAAGCTTATTCGGCACTATTGGCTTCAAGACTAAGTGCTTCAAAATACTTCGATTTTCATAGTGAAGCAGACTTCGAAAGTTACGCAGGTCATTTTAAAAGATATGAAGCAAAATTAGCTGAATTGGCAAATACAACGAATAGCGGTAGTTATCGTTCAGATTATTTAAAATTGACACAGCAGACGCCTATCTATAAAACGACTCTAGAGGCTATACGTGGTGATATTCAAGCGGTGGAAGAGATTAAAAAGTCACTGGACGTTATTGGGCCGGAAGTTTCGGATATAACCACTCAAATCAAGGATTCTGTTCAAATTGAAATTGAACGCTTCAGCAAAGATATCAATGCGATGAACCAACGCAACAGTTTCTTTGTGGCTGTCGTCTTTATAATGGCAATTGTATTGGGCAGCTTATTAATTATTTCAATTCTTAAATTAGTACTGGAACCTATCATTTTCCTTAAAAATACCTTTGAGAAGTTGGCTGAAAGCGAAGCCAATACAGACTTTAGACTACCTGAGGATGCAAACGATGAAGTCGGTCAAATGTCAAAGGCCTTTAATCAGTTTATGCGCAAACTTAAGTTTGTAATGGAGGACTTAAGTTATAAGAATTTACTTAAAACAGCTGAGTCTGATATGTCTGAACTTGTAAGACAAGATGACGACTTGGCACATGTCTCCAATCAGATGATTCAATATATTTGCCATAGCTTCGACATGCTTCTAGGTGCTATCTATTTAGAAGAGAATGAAGAACATTTCCAGCTCTTTGCTTCTTATGCTTATACAAGACGAAAAGGTGTATCGACACAAGTTGAAGAAGGCGTAGGCATACTGGGACAAGTACTTCGAGAGAAGAAAATGTTTGTGATTCATGATTTACCCGAAGACTACATTCTCGTTCAAAGTGGTTTAGGAGATGCGAAGCCCAAGTCCCTCATCGTACTGCCTTGTATCAATGAAGGCCATATTGTGGGCTTGATAGAAATGGCTTCATTCCATGAACTCACAGATTCTCAGATTAACATGCTGGAAACTTTGTCCGAGGTACTAGGGAGACTCTTATCCACCATTAAAGTCAGACACCAAATGAAGACCTTGCTTGAGAAGACGATGGCGCAATCGGAAGAGCTCCAAGTTCAGCAAGAAGAGCTTAGACAGAGCAACGAGGAATTAGAAGAACAAGCGCGTGCGCTCAAGGAATCTGAGAGCAAATTACAGCTCCAACAAGAGGAATTAAGGGTCAGCAATGAAGAGTTAGAAGCCCATTCCAAGCAACTTGAAGAGCAAAAACGCGTATTGAATGAAAAGAATGCAGCCCTTGAAGGCACACAGGAAGAAATGCTTCTTAAAGCAGAAGCCCTTGAAAAAGCGAATAAATATAAATCTGAGTTTTTAGCGAATATGTCTCATGAACTTAGAACGCCACTAAACAGCATTTTGGTATTGTCACAGCTGTTGGCAGATAAAGGACAAAATGACCCGCTGACTGTAAAAGAAATGGAATTTGCTAGTACCATCCACGCATCCGGTAAGGATTTGCTGACACTAATTAACGGCGTACTTGACTTGTCGAAGGTAGAAGCGGGTAAACTGCAAATTCATCAAGAAGAAATAGCCTTAACGCAAATTATCGATGAGAATCGCAATCTATTTGAACAGCTGGCAGAGAAAAAGGAACTTATTTTTGAAACACATATAGAATCAGGACTTCCCGAATACATTGCAACAGACGCACACCGGCTTAACCAAATCATTAAGAACCTACTATCCAATGCCATTAAATTTACACACGAAGGTAAGGTCAGCTTGATTTTTAGAGAAGTGATGCGCCTTGAAAAAGATAAGTTGGCACTGGAAAGTATGGACTATCTTGCAATAGAAGTCAAAGACACAGGTATAGGCATTCCTGAAAATAAGTTAGAAGAAGTTTTTGAGGCCTTTAAACAATCCGATGGCACGACAAGTCGACAGTATGGTGGCACAGGCCTTGGCCTGACCATATCGCTTGAACTTGCCAGACTGTTAGGTGGCGATATTTTACTTGAAAGCCAAGTCAATAAGGGTAGCAGCTTTGTGCTTATATTGCCATTGAAAAACGAAGGGGCTTTAAAGCCAGCGACCGTACTCGGTGCAATTGAACGCATGGCCCATTATGACAAGGTAGCTGAAATTACTGAGGAAAAAGCCAGCGAACAAGAAGCCGTAAATAATCCAATCAATAAAGACCTGCAAATAGAAGGGACAAAGAAAATTCTTATCATTGAAGACGATGTCACCTTCTCACACATACTATCGGACTTAGCCGCAGAAAAGGGCTATGCGACCACAGTGGCCTTCAATGGTAAAGACGGTATTGCCTTAGCAAAATCTGAAAGACCAATGGGCATTATTTTAGACATTGGTTTACCAGACATGGATGGTATGATGCTGGCGCAAATGTTATCAGAAGACGAAGCGACAAAGGGCATACCTATTCATATTATCTCGGGGTCTGAAAATATTGAGGATACATTCAAACCAAATGAAACACCTGAAAGTATTATAGGTTTCTTGAAAAAACCAGTAGATATTAAATCAATTTATCAAACCCTTGCAAAAATAGAGCGCATCGATTCAAAAGGTCAAAAACGCATTTTAGTCGTTGGCGAGTGTGGCAATGAAGACTTTAAGAAGTTTAGCCAGCTAGGCCAAGTAAACATTCAAAAGGTACTCACTGCTGAAGCAGCATTTATAGAATTAGAGACACAGGACTTTGGATGTATTATACTGGATGTAAAACTCCCAGACTTAGAGGGTGTTGACTTTATGAGTAAAATAAGACACGAACTGGGTCTGGATACACCAATTATTATTTACACAGACGAAACGATAGAAGATGATACAATCAACAATCTCCAGCAGTATGCGGAAAGTATTATTTTGAAAAGTGCCAAGTCTAAAGACCGTTTAGTAGACGAGGTTTCGTTATTCTTACACGATGTAAACCGCTTTGAAACCAATTCAAACACAAGCGGAATGCCGATAAAAGAAGAGTCGCAAGCCTTCGCGGGTGTTAAAGTACTATTAGCAGATGACGACAGTCGCAACGTTTTTGCGCTGATGCATGCGCTTGAAAGAAATGGCATGACGGTCATTGTTGCCAGAGACGGACACGAAGCCGTAGCACAGTTTGAAGCCAATGAGGTGGACTTGGTACTCATGGACATCATGATGCCGGGACTCGATGGTTACGATGCAATGCGCAAAATACGCAGCACCAGCAAAGGCAAAAATACACCCATTATTGCACTAACCGCTAAAGCGATGACCGATGACCGTGAAAAATGCATTGAAGCTGGCGCCAATGATTATTTAACGAAGCCAGTTGAAATGAGCCGATTGCTGTCTATGATGAAAGTGTGGTTATCGTAATGGCAAAGATGAACTACAGATTTGACAACGACGACATAGCAGTCGAATTATTTCTGCAAGCCGTTGAAATGAAATACGGTTATGATTTTAAAGAATATTCTCGGGCGCATATCAAGCGCAGAATTCGAAACCGTTTAGTAAAAAGCGATATTGCCAATACGTTTGAACTCATACACAGAGTCCTTGAAGATGAGCAGTTTTTCAGAGAGGTACTTTCGGACTTTTCAATCAACGTAACGGAAATGTTTAGAGACCCAAGCTTTTTCAAGTATATACGGGAACAAGTAGTTCCCGTACTAGAGTCTTACCCACAAATTAAAATTTGGCATGCTGGTTGCTCTTCAGGAGAAGAGGTCTATTCCATGGCAATACTGATGAAGGAATGCGGCCTCTACGACCGCTGTCAGATTTATGCCACAGACTTCAACGATAAAATATTGCAACAGGCGAAGTCGGGAATTTATCCACTGGAGTCCATCAAGGACTATACCAAGAATTATATTCAGGCAGGTGGTACGGAATCCTTTTCTGACTACTACCTCGCAAAATATGACAATGCAATTCTAGAAATGGATTTAAGAAAAAAAATCACTTTTGCCCAGCATAATTTAGTGACGGACGGTTCCTTTGGGGAAATGCACCTTATTATGTGCCGAAATGTGCTTATTTACTTTGACAGGGGGCTTCAAAATCGGGTTAACCACCTGTTTTCAGAAAGCCTCATAAAAGGTGGATTTTTATGCCTAGGTTCGAAAGAGACATTAACTTATTCCGAAGTGGCGGAGGACTTTACCACGCTGTCAGAAGAATTTAGGGTCTACAAGAAGAAAATAAAGGGATAGGTGACATCTATGAGCTATGATCTTTTAGTGATAGGTGCATCCGCAGGTGGCATTGACGCACTCAAGCAAATTTTTAGTACATTTGATGCCTACGACTATGTGGCAATAGTTATTGTACAGCATCTAAGTCCGAATAATCCCAGTTATATGAGCAGCATTATTTCAGATGTGACACACAAGAAAGCCATAGAAATAGAAGACAAAACAGTGTTAGAACGGGGTGGCATTTATTTAGTACCCCCAAACTATCATGTATTAATAGAGAAAAAAGGCTATTTTACTTTAAGTGTCTCAGAAAAAGTTTGCTTTGCCAGACCATCGATTGATGTGACCTTTGAAAGCGCCGCAGATGCATTTGGAAACCGCT
>JBGSUZ010000008.1:0-3505 GCA_041753235.1 Acidaminobacteraceae bacterium | reverse complement strand
GGGTATTTGAGTTCCATGCCGACTTTAAGCACAGGTGCTTGTGCAACTGTGTTATTATCTTTTGAGGCACTCTGGCAACCAGTAGTGCCTAAAAGGGCTACCGCCATACCAAGTAGACAAAGGCGTTTAATACATTTATTCATGTGGAACCTCCTTGAATTCATATTAGTCAAATGAACGAGATATATTATCAAAGTTCGTATACCCAAGTTTTTAGAGTGCTATCAGCTATTAAAAAAATAGTTATGTATGTGTCGTTTGTATGTCCAATTTATAAACAAAGCTTAATGTTTAATTTGAAAAAACTTAAGGTTTAATTAAGGGATTTGCTGTATGATTTATCATATAAAAAAATGTATATAATAGGAGTGGATTGAATTGTACAAGAGTTTTAGTAAAAAACAATTAGTAGCCCTTATTCTTTCAGGGGTAATGGTAGCACAAACAGGTATTAGCGTAGGGGCTTTCGCAGATAGTACGGTAAGTACACCAACGGCAGTTACATCGGTTCAGACCATAAAAACAGAAGACCTTGTCATTGGACAAAGCTACTATGGCTTTAAATTAGATAGCAAAATATTCTCTAAAGACTTGAACTCGGACGTATTTGAGTTTACCCATGAAAAAACTGGTGGCAAACTGGTTTATTTAGCTAATGAAGATAAGAATAAGTGGTTCAATGTGGCGTTTAGAACACCAACGGTTGACAATACTGGTGTTAATCATATTCTGGAGCACTCTGTGCTTGAAGGTTCAGAGAAATACGACATAAAATCACCATTTACTGAAATGGGCAAGCGTTCTGTTAGAACCTATATGAATGCGTTTACGGGTTCAGATGTGACGTCTTACCCGATTGCCAGCGAAAATGACCAAGACTTCCAAAACCTTTTAAGCGTTTACATGGATGCGGCTTTTGCGCCAGTGGTTGCAAAGAATAACAGACTTATGATGCAAGAAGGCTGGCGTTATGTGGTAGACGAGAAAACAGGCGAGATTAGCTATAACGGCGTTGTCTTTAACGAAATGAAAGGCGCCCTTTCAGATATGTATGACACAATCTATACGGCACTGCCTTCACTGGTTTATCCGGATACAAAATATAAATACAACTCAGGTGGTAACCCTGAAAACATTGTTGACCTGACACATGCACAACTTGTTGCAACCTATAAAAAGTACTACAACCCAACCAATGCGTGCATTATGCTTTATGGAAAAATGGACGTAGCAGAGAAACTTAAATTCATTGGTGAGAACTACTATGACAAATATGAAAAAACTGAGCCAATCGTAGACAATAATGTTCAAAAGAGTTTTACAGCACCTAAATCAGTAACACTCAAGTACCCTGCTGATGAAAGTGCAACACCAGACGCAGACAGCGTTTTGACATATAACTATGCATTGAATGATACAGACTCAAAAGATAGACTAGGTCTTTCAATTTTGTCTCTTCTACTTGCGAGTGGTGACAATTCACCGCTTTACAAAAATACAATTGATCAAGAATTTGGACAAGATGTTTCTGCTGAATTAGACACTTCGTATTACCAACCAATGTTTACCTTCGTACTTGAAGGGGCTGACCAGAAAGACATGGCTAAATTCGATAAAACAGTTCAAAAAACACTCAACGACCTTGTAAAAAAAGGGATTGATAAAGAGCGGGTTAAGGCAATTATGAACAGCTTTGAGCTAAGCTTTAAGTCATCACTACTAAGCGCCAATAAAGGAGAAATGGCTATTGACGCAGTTAATAGTGGTTTTATAACGTATGGTGACCCAACGCTTAGACTCAACCAATCAGAAGAACTTACTAAAATCAAAAAAGAAGGTATTGAAGGCAAGTACTTCGAAGACTTGATTAGTAAATATTTATTAGGCAATAATCACTTAGTGAAAGCTGTCTTTACGCCAGATGCTCAGTATATGGCAAACATTAATAAAAACATCGACAAAAAATTAGCTGACAGACTTAAGAAAATGTCAAAACCTCAGTTAGATGCGCTTAAGTCAGAAGCGAAAGCATACGAGGCATGGCAGCAGCTACCAATGGACAAAGAGTCACTTAAGGTACTGCCGACGTTAAAAATTAGTGACTTGGACATGACGCCAAAGACATTTGTTACAGGCGAAAAGTCAATTTCAGGCACAACGGCATATGAGCATAATGTTAACGCACTCGGCTTAACAAGAGTTAGCATGTATTTTGACTTAAGCACACTGACGCAAGATGAATTAGCGTATGTTGACCTTTTTGGCAGAGTATTAGATGCTGCGGACACTAAGCAGTATGACAATGAGAAGCTCACCAACATGATTTACAAGGCAACAGGCGGTTTCGACCATGGTGCAACTTATTTAGCAGATGGTAAAGATGCAACTAAAATTTACGCTTACTACAATGTGGATGCAACTTTTGCCAAAGAACAGTGCTACACAACAGCAGTACTCATGCAAGAGCTGTTTACAAATGCTAAACTTAAGGACAAAGACTTAGTGGAAAGCAAGCTTTCAGAATTGATAGACGATCTAAAAGATGCTAAAGTCAATAACGCATCCGATATGACAAGCTCACGTTGGAATGCGACAGCGACAAAGTTAGGCGCACTTAAAGACAGTAAATACACAGACGGTTACAAAACTTTAGTTGCAGCGGAGAAAGACTTCGACAAGTCTTACCCTGAAATTCAAAAGAAATTAGATGCTATTTATACAAAAGTATTTAATAAAAACAACCTCAAATGGTCTGTTGCTTCAGATGAAAAGGGTATTGCAAATTGTGAAGAAGCTATGACTGGGCTTTTAGACACACTCAAGTCAGACAAAATTGCTCAAAATACTTGGAAAATAGATGTAAAGAAAACGGATACAGGGCTTATTATTCCTTCAGAAGTTCAATATATTAACGTAGGTTTCACTATGGACAGCATTGGTGAAAAATTAACAGGTCAAGACCTTGTCTTTGCTCAAATCCTCAGTGATGGGTACATGTATGAAAACATTCGTCTCAAAGGTGGCGCTTATGGGGGCTACTTCTCAATTCAAGCGGATGGTCGAGTGAAGTTTACAACTTACAGAGACCCTAAACTTAAAGAGTCAGTACAAGTCATTAACACAGTCACAGATTACCTTAAAGACTACAAAATTACACAAGAAGAAGTTGATAATGCAATTATTACGCTTGCAGGTCGCTTTGAACTAGGAGCAGACCTTTTCGATGAAACATCGGGAGAAGACGTGAAGAAACTTAGCAGTTCAGACCTTGAATTAAAAGAAAGACTTAAAAAAGAGATTCTTGCGACAAAAGCATCTGACTTAGCTGCATTTACAGCTAAAATGGAAAAGGGTCTTAAAGGTAGTACAATGGTTGTTTCGGGTTCCGAAACACAAATAAAAGCTAATAAAACCCTATTTGATGTGGTCACACCAGCTCAAGAATAGGAAAAGTAGAAAAACATATAAAGCGTGAGGCAGTCAATGTCTCACGCTTTTTCTTTCT
>JBGSUZ010000007.1:0-1791 GCA_041753235.1 Acidaminobacteraceae bacterium | reverse complement strand
GAAGAAGAATAAGTTCCCTACAAAATAAGAAAGCATTGTAAACGACTCTTAGTTGCTGAGTTGCATACAATGCCTTTTTTATATACTAACCTGATTTCTTCCATTGTCCTTAGCTCTGTACATGGCTTCGTCTGCCTGATTGATGACGCTTGAAATATCCAAAGCTTTTCGGTCGTTTACAATTGTCGAAATACCAACACTAACGGTGACCTGTATTTTAAAATCTTTGTATTCCACAACTAGATTTTCAACAGCATGCCTTATATTTTCGCCAATTTTACGAGCACTTTCTTTGTCGGCATTGGATAAAATGGCTACAAATTCCTCGCCGCCATAACGACCGACTATGTCTATCCCTCTTATTTTCTGTTTAATCTGCAGTGCTACCTGATAAATGACTTCATCGCCTGCTAAATGACCATAAGTATCATTTACAAGCTTAAAGTGGTCAATATCTATCATCAACACAGACAGACAGTCATAATATCGAACAGCCCGCTCGGCTTCTTTTTCTGCTTCTTCCATAAGTTTTCGCCGGTTATAAACCTGAGATAAGGCATCATAGCTGGCAAGGTCGTTAAGTTTGTCCAATAGTTGCCGCTGCTCTGTCACATCTCTGCAAAAGTACACGGTTCCCAGCACACGACCATTGTCCGTTAGCTTGGTGCTTCTAAACTCAATGTCCTTGTCTGAGTCAATGCATTCCATATGCAGAACAAATGATTCTTGATCGTAATTTAGTATTTCTTGACCACATTTGAACTCACTAATATTTGTCCCTAAATTCTTTAATATTAACCAAGGAAAAATTAGCGTACCAGATTTATTAAAGTCTACTATCCGATGTTTTGCATCAATAACCATAATACCATCAACGATATTAGAAAAAGCAGTTGTTTTAATAATTTCTTGAAGTTCTAAGACGCCATATTTAAAAATGGCAAGGGCATAGCAAATGATAAGCACTAACAGACCAAATGGCGTTAAATCTAGCCCCTCAGGTGACCACCCTAATAAATAAAAAATATTGACCCCGACAGGCCATAAAGTACCTGAAAACATAAGTAGCGCTTGGGTCTTGAGTTTGCCTTCTGAAGTTCGCCAAATTCTATAAAAAAGGCCGCTCCCATAGAGAATCATCGCATATGAATAAAGGCTATAAAAGTAATACCATAGTCCACGTTTCAATATTACTTGGGCAAATTCACCTTTCATGACGTAGGAGACGCTTTTGTATAAAAAGTGGTGGTATTCATTGGTCACACTAAAAAACAGGGTCAGTACGGGAACAATCATGATAAGCATCGTTAAACGGAAAGGTGCATTCTTATGGTAATAAAATTTATATGAAAATAAAAACCAAAATACCGTCATAAAGGGCGCGCCAAAATACTCTAATTTCAAACATATCGTCAGCTGTTCAAAAGTAGTTGCCCGAAGCTCTAACCCATAGCCGATGACAAAAACAGCTACTGCAAGGCACATAATTGAAAATAATGCTGCATTCTTACTTCTTTGACGTAGGAAGGCCCAGCCAAAAAACATTAAAAAAACTAGACCAATTGCTAACAGCAGATTAGATAAAAATAGCATTCTGGCACCTCCCCTACTCTAATTTCATAAAATAGACTTATATAAAATACTCGTGGTTAATACATACCCGATTACGAAAGGTGGTGTTGCAAATCTAAGAAATTAGATTGCAGCACCACCTTTTTTCGCACTTATTGGTCTATCTTGTGTTCATTTGCGGATGTCCGATTGGAGCCTATTAGGGGGGACTTGATTTTT
>JBGSUZ010000006.1:0-2726 GCA_041753235.1 Acidaminobacteraceae bacterium | reverse complement strand
CAATCCCCGGCATGGCATGAACGTAGAGCGGAAATACAAAGAAATGACGTGTATGGTTATGAAAATCTGCCGCCCAGTCGTCATGCTGTTTTTGATTCACTAAATGCCGAATGAGTATGTCCTCTTCTTGTATACCTTCTGCCATAAAGCCTTTAACAATCTCATTGAGTATTTTCAAACTGTTCCCCTTCTTACCTCTTGGCGAACCGTTATAAATGACAATCTTGCCGCTTTTTTCTGATTCCTTTAGTTTCTGCCATGGCATGTCTGCTTTAGGCTCTCTTGGCTCTAACAGTTGGCTGCTCACCTGTCCATCTGTTATTTGAACACTGTAACTAGCTTTTCTAAAGTGATGGGCCATTCTGTAACAATAGTCTTCTAATACTTGATTTTCTTCGCTGTTTAAGTTTTCTGACTGCCAGTAAAAATCCATTTCTGGGTAACTGTCATAGCGGTAATAGTGCATCATCTCACCTTTTTGAAGTGAAATGTAGGGATGGTAAAGGGGTATTAATCTGTCTATAAAAGTCTTAGCACTGCCACTCATGAACCCGCCAGCCGTAGGTAGGGCTAGTACCACTCGGTCACTCGCCATATACTGTGCATATACACCTGTCATATCATCCCGATGAACACAAAGACCCGGCGTCTTAACCCAACAGTTCCAACAGCCGATGCAGTCTTTAATACCCCCAGTATAAACAGGAACAACCGTTACTTCCGCAACTGGGTATTGGCCTTGATAAAATGCTTTGATTTTCTGAACTGCATCGCTATTGGTTTCTGCTAAGAGATTAAAAATGCTGATTTTCATTTCTTCGCCTCCTTGTCTCGTTCAATCAGTGTTTCACGGTACTTGCTAAACCAGTTTGACAAAAACTGAAAATAGTCTAAGCCAAAGTGTAGCGTGTCCATTTGGAATTTGGCTGCTGGATAGGTTTCATAGGTTACGCCATACTCAACCATACGTTCTTCGCCAGTCGCTTCAATATGGTGAAGCATTTTCTTTGTTTGTTCAATACCCTGAAGATATTCATCCAAGCTCCCGAGCTGTTCTTCTAAGCTCAGTTTGTCATAGAAGAATATTTTGACTAACTGATTGCATTTAAGCTTGTCAGGCCCAAAGTCCTTACGAAGTTCTTGGTCAAAATGCGCCTTACCCGTTTCAGTAATGCGGTAGTACTTTTTAAGCCTATTATTCTCAACCTGTTCTTCCGATGTTAAATAACCCGCCTGCTCCATTTTTTTCAGAGCAGGTTGAATGGACCCAAGGCTTGAGTTGTGGAAAAATTCTGTGCTGCGCTCCATGCCCTTTTTCAGATCATAAGTGGTACCGGCAAAGCCATCGTATAGCATGCCTAAGAGTATAAGTTCTATCATGTTGTAGCTCCTTTTTTACGCGTATACATATCGAGTCGATATATTATATTTAAAATATAGCATTGACTTGCTAATAAGTCAAAAGTTTTTGTAGTATTAATGCCGAATATGTTCGGCATTGCGTAATCATAAGTAGGGGTAATATGTTAATAACCACATTTAATAGAATAATATGGAGTGAAATTGTATATGAGTAAACTTATTGTGCCTTATTTGGTTTATATAATTTTAATTTTTATATTTACGCGTTTATGTATAAAAAACAGAAGCCATATCCTTATCAGACGGCTATCCATATTGGGTATCGTCTTTACGGTTATGGCTTGTGTTGCGTTATGGTATATTTGAGATTCAGGGTATAACATCACTTCACATCTTTTTTTTGCAAAATTGAACGACATACTCATTGATGCCAATTCCTTTATTCTCGAATCTTCCAAGTCGGCCTTGTGCAATCTCACTCTGTGCTAACTCCAAAGCCTCTGTATACCTACTGGTATTAACATAGGCCAACATTTTTAGTAAGCTTTCATCCATTATTCCAGTTAAACTTAAAACATATGAATCAAAGTCTGAAAACTCGGATGCTATCTTTGAAATAATTAGGTGACATGCTTTTCCAAAATCATTTAAAACAGCGTTTACAAACTCATCCATTGCATCGTTCTCAGTTATGTTATAAATCAGCTCAGTCCATTGAACCGAAGGTGCAACAAAAGCGCCATTTGCTCTAAAAGAATCCTTTTGTTTTTCGTTCTCTTCCATGTTGAATATTTCCCAGAATTGACTGTCATAATCATATTGCTTAATACAGGGTCTTAAGACTAATTGATATTGACCCTCCAAGAATCGAATAAACCATATAGAATGAATGAAGTAGTTTTCAATTTTACAATACAGACTGGTCGAAGAATACCTATAGCCTATTGTTTTCGCATTGGCTTTAAAAACACTTTGAACTTGTTTTTCAATTAGTTTGAGCGTTGCTTTTTGCTCTTTATTCATAATAAGCTCCAAAAATTATGGTTAAAAACAAAAACCGCTCTATTCTTGAATTTGTGATTCCCATTCAGAGTTTAAATCTTCTCGCCACGCAACCCCTTTGCCATCATCTGATATAAACTTTACTTCATTTGTTAGCTCATATAGATGATCTATAGATTCTCCTGATAAATTCTCTGTAATAGATGCACATTGATGAATATCTACCAGATTTATTTCTTTAGCTTTTTTTAAAACCTTATTTATAGTTTCCATTCTGTTACAAACTGGTTTTGTATTTGCCATAAGGTTTACTGCAGTATATCCACCATGAGATGCGGCCTTACTTCCAGATAATATATCCT
>JBGSUZ010000005.1:0-5460 GCA_041753235.1 Acidaminobacteraceae bacterium | reverse complement strand
GACCGTGAACAATATCATGATCACCAGGGAACGCCCATTCCGTAAATGGAATGGCGCTGCCAGCCATAACCGTCAAAACAGGTTGTTCGGAAACGTGATCGTTGAGTTGGCTGCCACTTAGCTGTCCGCAGTCTCGTTTCTAAATCGCTTTCAAGTACGTTTTCAAGCGTTGGGTTTTGCGTATTTCCGCATTGCGCGAGTGCCCATTCAATCCCAGCTGGTATGTCATAAAACCCAATCTCATTAGCAAGATAGCGGGCTACGAGCACTTCATTTGCTGCATTTAGTATGGTTGGTTGTAAACCGCCTGCACGAAGCACTTCATATGCAAGTTCTAGACAAGGAAACGTTTCTTTATCTGCCCTTTCAAAAGTCAAAGTCATGAGCGCCGCTAAGTCCATGCGCTCCAAACTAGTCGCTTTCCGAGTAGGGTAGTTCAGCGCATAAACAATAGGCAGTCGCATATCTGGCAAACCCATTTGAGCCATAACCGAGCTGTCTTGATATTGAATCAATGAATGAATAATGCTCTGTGGGTGTACAACCACATCTATTTGTTCTGGTTTTAGGTCAAAAAGCCACTTTGCTTCAATGACCTCAAGTCCCTTGTTCATAAGTGTCGCAGAATCGATACTGATTTTCTGTCCCATGTCCCACTTTGGGTGCTTAAGTGCCTCTCTAGCCGTCTTATCAACTAGCTCTGAGCGTTTCATCCCTCTGAAGGGGCCACCTGAAGCCGTTAATATAACTTTCTCTATGCTGGACTTCTCATTGCCTTGTAGGGCTTGAAAAAGCGCACTATGCTCGCTGTCTACTGGTATCAGTTCCACATTCTTTTCTGCTGCCAGTGGCATAATAATATGACCAGAGGTAACCAAGACCTCTTTATTGGCGATGCAGACGCGTTTTCGAGCCTCAATAGCGGCTATTGTCGGCAGTAGCGCATCGTTTCCCACAATGGCAATAACGACTGACTGAACCGCTTCATGTGAAACCGCTTCTATAAGTCCTTCTCTTCCACTTAAAAACTGGGTACTTGGATATTGAATTTTAAGGGCGGCGGCAGACTGATAGGCTTCAGGGTCTGTAATGATTGCCATTTTAGGCTTATATTTAGCTACTTGTGCTTCGAAGCGCTTTAGGTCTCTGTGACAGCTGATTGCAAAGACTTCGAAATCGTTTGGAAATTCATCTACTATAGCTAGGGTCTGCTGTCCAATAGAACCTGTTGACCCCAAAATGCTTATTTTTTTCATATTCGGTACCTCACTATGCATTTTAGCGTTTTATGATGTGTCGTGTTAATATAGACGCTACTGTCTTTTATTATACCTCAAAATTGACTTTAAGGGGTTAAAGAAAAATCTCACTGATGATACAGTGAGATTTTCTGCTATTTCATATTTAAGTAAATATAACCAATGTAATAAACGATTGGTGCTGTCAGCATAATACTGTCAAACCGATCTAGTATGCCACCATGACCAGGAATCAATTTTCCATAGTCTTTGATGTTAACGTGTCGCTTAATTTTTGAAGCAATTAAGTCACCTACTTGTCCAGCGATTGAACCAAGCGCACCCAGTGGCGCTGCAAATACTAAGAAGTCTGGTTCTACATAATATGCAAATACGGTTGAAACAATAGCCGTACCTACAATTCCCGCAACTGAACCTGCCACAGTCTTATTTGGACTGATGCTAGGCAGTAGTTTTTTCTTGCCAAAAAATTTACCAATAAAGTAAGCGCACGTATCTGATACCCATGCTAAGATGAAGACATAAACGAGTAAGAACCATTTATCTGGTTCATCAGATAGCCTTGCAACAAGGGGAATGTGAACAAATGGTATGACCACATATAGGAAACCGAACGCCGTTATAGCGACATCTTGGATATTCTCAGACTTGCCGAATAAGGAAATCAGCATAAGCACTAAGGTGAAAAACGACGTGACAAATAGATAATAGACCGGCGGCCAAGCAAATGAGAGTCCTGTATAGTACATAACTACTGTCAATACGGATAGTTTCAACATTGGCCTAATACCTACATTTTCAAACCCTCTGTAAAACTCAAACAATGCGATTATGGTAATCAACGCTACGCTTAAATCCAAGACTACCCCGCGCACATAAATAATTGCCACCAAAAGCGGCAATAACAAAATACTTGTCAAAATTCTTTTGACCATGAAGTGCCCCCACTAGACTTTGCCATATCTTCTATTTCTCTGATTAAATACTTCAATTGCTTTGTCCAGTTCTGCGTCGTTAAAATCTGGCCAAAAGATATCTGTAAAGTAAAATTCTGTGTATGCGAGTTGCCACAACAAGAAATTGCTGATTCTTATTTCGCCACTCGTTCTAATCATTAAATCCGGGTCAGGCTGATTAGCGGTATATAGACTTTCCGAAATCATCTGCTCTGTTATTGCTTCTGGTTCTATTTCACCCGCTTTAACACGCGCTGCAATTTGCTGAATACCTCTTCGAAGTTCATCTCTACCACCATAATTAAGTGCAATATTGACTGTTAACCCAGTGTTGTCCTTTGTCTTCTCAATGGCTTTAGCAAT
The DNA here is from genome assembly GCA_041753235.1 of Acidaminobacteraceae bacterium. GTDB lineage: Bacteria > Bacillota > Clostridia > Peptostreptococcales > Acidaminobacteraceae > JBGSUZ01. The sequence continues at coordinate 2,882 of JBGSUZ010000005.1, read as the reverse complement.
TTCATTGCGCGCTGTTTCTGGCATATCTGCAATATGTCCTATACAGTTGATGCGCACTTGATTCTTGTTGAGCTCATCAATTTCCGAACGTAGGTATTTAACGAGAAGTTCCATGAGACCGCTCACTTCATCTTCTGGACGATTCCAATTTTCTGTTGAAAACGCATACAGCGTTAAATAGCCTACATTTAGTGCACTGCAACGTTTGATAACTGCTCGCAGTGCCTCTACGCCTGCTTTGTGTCCAAAAAGTCGTGGCATAAAGCGCTTTTTCGCCCAGCGACCATTGCCATCCATAATAATGGCAATATGCTTTGGTATTTTATCAAAAGATTTTGTCATTGTTACCCTCCTGACAAAGAAACCCTCCAAAGGAGGGTTAATCTACCATGACAACCGTCAACTCAATGTTGCCTTCATTTAATCGCTGACGAACAACCATGGCCTTAGATAGGCAAACATTGCCTTTGTATCTTGGGGCCATCGTTGGATGCAAGACGATTTTTGCAAGCGGATGCGCTATATGCAGCTGCATAACGGCCTCGTCCGCAGTTAAACCTATATAGTCTTCTAGGATCATGTTATACCTCCATGATCTCCTTATCTTTTTGTTCAATCAAATCATCAACAATTTTTACATACTTGTCTGTTAATTTTTGAACGTCACTTTCACCTGTTTTTACATCGTCTTCAGTGATTTCACCGCTCTTATTTAACTTTTTGATAAGATCATTGGCGTTTCTACGCTCGTTTCTAAGCGCAACCTTAGCATCTTCGCCAGACTTCTTAGCCATTTTTGTTAAGTCTTTTCTTCTCTCTTCAGTGAGGGCAGGCACCATAATACGGATAATCTTGCCATCATTGCTTGGATTGAAGCCTAAATCTGCAATCATAATACCTTTTTCGATATCTTTGATAGCAGTTGAATCATACGGTTGAATTAAAAGCATTCTAGGCTCTGGTGCAGAAACACTTGCCATAGACTTTAATGGTGTTGCAGAACCGTAATAGTCTACCATAACGCGATCCAACAGTTGAGGATTAGCCTTACCAGCTCTGATACTATTAAATTCCTCTCTGAGGACATTTACGGTTTTATTCATTTTTTCTTCTAATTCTTTAACAACGTCCTTAATCATTTGCAATGCCTCCTTAAAATATTAATTCAAATCTATTTTACAATAGTTCCGATATTTTCGCCACAACATACTTTAACGATATTTGAAGGTTCATCTAAACCAAATACGTAGATTGGAATATTATTATCCATACACATAGTAATTGCCGTTGAATCCATAACTTGAAGTCTTCTGCTGATGACTTCTAAGTAATCAAGCTCTGTAAACTTCTTCGCGTCTGGATTAAGCATTGGGTCACTGTCGTAAACACCATCTACTTTTTTAGCAAGCAATATAACTTCAGCTTCTATTTCAGCGGCTCTAAGTGCAGCTGTTGTATCTGTTGAAAAATATGGATTACCTGTCCCAGCAGCAAAGATGACAACTCGGCCTTTTTCAAGGTGACGAACAGCTCTTCTTCTAATATAAGGCTCTGAAATTTGTCTCATTTCAATTGCTGACATAACCCGTGTAGACACACCCATATTTTCAATTGCATCTTGCATCGCAAGCGCATTGATAACAGTAGCAATCATACCCATGTAATCTGCTGTTGTTCTGTCCATACTACCACTGGTTCTGCCTCTCCAGAAATTTCCGCCGCCTACGACAACGCCAACTTCTACGCCAAGATCCGAAAGATTTTTAACCTGCTCTGCGACACAATTGAGTGTTGCGTCATCTATTCCCGTACCTTTTTCTCCAGCAAGTGCTTCTCCGCTTAATTTTAAAATAACTCTCTTATACGCAGCTTTCAAGTGAATTCCCCCAGTCATTGTTATGTTCTACACAAACCTAAAAAAACCTTCAAGTCATGTAAAAAACCTTTAAAAAAGAGAACACACCGTGTTCTCTTTTAATAATCCATTATAATTAGCCTTTGATTTGCTTAGCAACTTCTTCAGCAAAGTTTTCAACTTTCTTTTCGATACCTTCGCCCACTTCAAATCTAGAGAATCTTCTGATAGACAATTTCTCACCAATCTTAGCCATTTTCTCGTTTAAAAGATCTTGAATTGTGATATCTGGGTTTTTAATGAATGATTGCTCAAGTAAGCAAACATCTTTGTAGTATTTCTCTACACGACCAACAACCATTTTGTCCACGATGTTAGCAGGTTTGCCTTCGTTGAGTGCTTGGTTTTTAAGAATTTCTTTTTCTTTTTCTAATTCTTCAGTAGGAACTTCTTCACGACCAACGTATTTAGGGTTAGAAGCCGCAACTTGCATTGCTACGTCTTTAGCGAACTCTTGGAATTCAGCGTTTTTAGCAACGAAGTCTGTCTCTGAGTTGATTTCTACGATAACGCCAACTCTGCCACCGTGAACGTAAGAAGCAACAATACCTTCTGCAGCAATACGATCAGATTTTTTAGCAGCTTTAGCAAGACCTTTTTCTCTAAGAAGCTTTACTGCTTCTTCCATGTTACCGTCTTTCTCTTCAAGCGCTTTTTTACAATCAAGCATACCAGCACTTGTCATTTCTCTTAATTCTTTTACCATTGAAGCTGTGATTGCTGCCATGATAATTCCTCCTTAAGTTCTATGTGAAAGTTAAATTTTCAATTTAAGTGTATTTCTAATCCATATCTATTAAAAAGGGTAAGACATAATTCTGTCTTACCCTTCCCATGTCAGAATTATTCTTGCTCTAACTGCTCGCCTTGTCTTCCTTCGATGATAGCGTCAGCCATTCTACCAGCGATTAATTTAACCGCTCTGATAGCATCGTCATTACCAGGAATAACATAATCAACTTCATCT
>JBGSUZ010000004.1:0-2233 GCA_041753235.1 Acidaminobacteraceae bacterium | reverse complement strand
TTCTCCTGCTTTCAAACCACTGAGAACTTCATAGTGGGTAGCTGACGAAGCGCCTATGGTAATTTGGGTTTTAACCGCTTTGCCGTCCACGACCTTCATGACCGAATAAGTGTCATTTGAAATGATAACAGAGCCTTTTTCAACCGCCAAAGTTTCACGGTCATCGCCAAGGGCTATTTCTGCTGAAACAGTCATACCAACTTTTAATGCTTGTTTCACATTGCTAACAGTAATCCGCACAGGGTAAGTTTTTGAAGTTAGGTCCATAACGGGGGACACGTTGTCAACTTTTCCTGTGATAGGTTCATCGCCTGAAAAGGTAAGCTTTACTTCTGTACCAGCTTTTACTCTGGAAACTTGGTTTTCGGAAACCCCAGTTTCAACCACTAAGTTAGAAATGTCTACAATGTGATAGAGCATTTGTCCTGCGCCAAGGTTCTCACCAATGGCGCCTTTTTTTTCTGTCACAACACCTGTAATAGGTGAAACGAGTCTACAGTAGCCTAAATTTAACGAGGTATTTTCCAAATCTAACTGAGCGTTCTTTACAGCTATTTCAGCCACTTGGGTTTGAAGTTTCGCTTGTTCCACTTCCACTTGAGTAACCGAACCAGATTCAGCCAATGAAAGGGTCCGGGCTAATTGATTTTCTGTATTTTTTAAAGAGGCTTTTACATTTTCCAGCCCTAGAGTAGCTTTTTTCTTTTGAAGGTTATACTGGGTACTGTCAAGTGTTGCCAACGTCTCACCTTTAGTAACTTTTGAACCCACATCCTTAGTGAGTGTCTTGAGTTCACCGCTAATTTTTGAGGAGACCACCACTTCGTTTTTAGCACTCAGAACGCCGGAAAGAAAAATCACATCTCCGATGTGCGAAGTCCCTACAGGTGCTACTTTAACAGCGATAGTTTCTTCAACGGGTGTCTCCTTAACAGTACTTTCTTTTTCAGCAGCTGGGTTAGCACACCCTGTGAAGCCAAGGGTCGCAAGGCTGGTTATAAGCAGTAAAACTGCATAATTTCTCTGTCTCATCTCTATTCCTCCGCTTCTAACAAGATACTTTGTTTGCGTTGTTTCTTAGCCATACGTTTTTCTTTTCTCATCTCAAGAGAAGTATAAAGAACAGGGATAATCACCAGTGTCAGCACTGAAGCTGTACATAGACCGAATATCAGGGCAACCCCCATCGGCTGGAAGAACTTTTCTTGAATGGACAGAGGTAAAATACCGCCTGCTGTTGTTATAGTCGTAGCCATTACAGGAATGAATCTAGAACGTCCTGTTTCGACAATCGCTTCTATTAACGGTTTGCCTTCTTTTCTCAGACCGTTGGCATAGTCGACCAGTACAATCGCGTCATTGACACCTATGCCAACTAGGGCAACAACGCCAATAAATGCAACGAATCCAAAACTATTGCCAGTGATCAACAACCCCGGTAAAACGCCTATAAGGGCCATCGGAACGGTTACCAATATAATCAACGGTTGCGATAGGGAGTTAAATTGTACAGCAAGAATTAAGAACACCAAAATTGCGGCAATAGCCATATTGACCAACATTTCAGTAAAGGTTTGTTGAACGTCTTCAAACTCACCACCATAAGCAATTTGTATCCCATCTGGGAGTGGATAACCTTTAATTTTTTCTTTAAACTGCTCAGTCATTTCAACGGCGTTATAGCCTTCTGCAAGGTTAGATTGAACGTACATTTGACGTTGTAGATCTTCTCTAGAAATACCCGCAAGGCCTTCTTCCATAGTAATGACTGCCACGTCACCAACTTTTACAACTGCACCAGTTTGGCTGACCATGACAATGTTATAAATGTCGTTAACCGACTGAATGTCAGTGCTGCCAGACTTAATCATGACGTCAATGTCATTTTGACCCACGCGGTAGGTTGTCGCTTTAATACCTTCCACTGCGTTTCTAATTGAAAAACCAACTTGCGCTTCGTTAATGCCATAGCGTTTGATTTTTGCTCGGTCGAGTTGGATTCTAAGTTCCGCTTCTCCTTGGCTGACTGAAGAGGTTAAATCTCTCACGCCGGGCATTTCTTTTAGCGTAGCTTCTAAGTCTGCGGTTACTTTTTTCATGTCGTCTAGATTATCGCCTTTGACTCTTATCAGCATGGGTGAACTGGAAGGTGGCCCAGACTGAAGTTCTTCAATTTTTATAGTTGCCCCCGGGATGTTCTTAATTTTTTCGCGGAGCACTTTGCTGAGTTCCA
>JBGSUZ010000003.1:0-2662 GCA_041753235.1 Acidaminobacteraceae bacterium | reverse complement strand
TGCCTTTGTTAATGCCGGCACAACTTCAAATACATCGCCAACAATACCATAACTGGCAACACCGAAAATCGGAGCTTCAGCATCTTTATTTATTGCAACAATTACGTCACTTGAATTCATACCAGCTAAATGCTGAATAGCGCCTGAAATACCACAAGCGAGGTAAAGGTCAGGTCTTACAGTTTTACCAGTTTGACCAACTTGGTTATTTCTATCGATCCAGCCAGCGTCTACAACTGCTCTAGAAGCAGAAACTGTTCCACCAAGTTTCTCAGCAAGAATTTCTAAGTTTCTCATGTTATCAGGGTGACCTACGCCACGTCCGCCAGAGATAAGGATATTAGCATCTTCGATATTAGCTTTTTTCTTTTCTTCCTTAACAACTTCAAGAATCTCAATGTTAAGGTCTTTTGTTTCGAAAGCTACTTCGAAAGGTGTAATTTTACCTGTTCTAGTTGTATCAAGTTCTCTCATAATCATAACGCCAGGACGTACTGTAGACATTTGTGGTCTATGGTCTGGGCAGATGATAGTTGCCATGATGTTACCACCAAAAGCAGGTCTAGTCATGAGAAGATTTCTAGCTTCTAAATCTACTTCAAGAGAAGTACAGTCAGCAGTAAGACCAGTATTGAGTCTTGAAGAGACTCTTGGTGCTAAGTCTCTACCGAGTGTAGTTGCACCAACAAGAACGATTTCAGGTTTGTGTGCTTCAACAATAGCACAAAGTGCTTTTGTGTATGTTTCAGTTCTGAAAGGCTCGAGCGCATCATCACTAACGATGATTACTTCGTCACAACCGAGGTGGATGAGTTCTTCAGCTGGTGTATTGATGCTTTTGCAAAGTACAGCAGCTTTAAGGTTACAACCAATTTGGTCAGCAATTTCTCTACCTTTAGAAATAAGTTCTAAAGAGACTTTTTGAATTTGTCCATCTCTTTGTTCTACGTATATAAGTACGTCTTGGTAAGCTGAATGAGACATATCTATTTTCCTCCCACTACACGATATACTTTTCTTTGAGTTCGTTTAAGATGATCTTCGCCGCTGATTCAGGATCAGTGTTAAATTTCTTACCAGGTGCTTTAGGCGCCTTAGTGTAAGATTTTCTAACTTTTGTTGGCGAACCCTTAAGTCCTACGTGTTCAGGGTTGATTTCAAGATTGTCCATAGTCCAAAGCTCGACTTCTTTTTCTCTGTATGCATCGAAGATGCCACCAACTGACATGTATCTAGGTGTATTCATTTCAGTTAAAGTAGTGATGAGGCAAGGCATAGCCACTCTAATTCTGTGGTAACCATCTTCAAATATACGTTTAACAGTAATGTGTGTTTCGTTGGCATCTAATTCGTCAACGTAGCTAACTTGTGGAATTTCAAGTTTTTCTGCAATTTGTGGTCCAACTTGAGCAGTATCACCATCGATAGCTTGACGGCCAGCGATAATCAAATCATACTCAATGTTTTTAATAGCAGCAGCAAGTGTCATAGAAGTTGCCCAAGTATCTGCACCGGCAAATTTGCGGTCAGTTAAAAGGATCGCTCTGTCAGCACCCATAGCAAGAGCTTCTCTAAGTGCTTTGTCTGCTTGTGGAGGGCCCATAGTAAGTACAGTTATATGCGCACCAATTTTATCCTTAAGCACTAATGCCGCTTCAAGACCAGCTTTGTCATCTGGATTGATGATTGATGGAACGCCATCACGGATTAGTGTACCTGTTACTGGATCGAGTTTAACTTCATTTGTATCTGGAACTTGTTTAACACAAACGATAATTTTCATGTTTTAGGTCCTCCTACTTAAGCATTGCCGCAGAAATTACCATGCGCTGTACTTCAGAAGTACCTTCATAGATTTCTGTGATCTTAGCATCTCTCATCATACGCTCTACACCGTATTCTCTAGTGTAGCCGTAACCGCCGTGAAGTTGAACTGCTTTGTTTGTTACTTCGCTTGATACTTCTGAAGCGTATAACTTGGCCATAGCAGCTTCTTTAGAGTAATCAACCTTTTGGTCTTTGAGGTAAGCAGCTTTATAGACGAGGAGTCTAGCAGCTTCTGTCTTAGTTTGCATGTCCGCTAATTGGAATTGAGTATTTTGGAAAGCAGCAATCGGTTTATTGAATTGCTTTCTTTCTTTTGTGTATTTAACAGTTTCGTCGATAGCGCCTTGAGCAAGACCTAGGGCTTGAGAAGCGATACCAATACGACCACCATCAAGTGTTTTCATAGCAACTTTGAAGCCTTGACCGATTTTGCCTAGAAGGTTATCTTTTGGCACTTTACAGTTTTCGAAGATAAGTTCACATGTAGAAGAACCACGGATACCCATTTTCTTTTCTTTCTTACCAACGCTGAAACCTTCAAAGTCTTTTTCTACGATAAACGCAGAAATACCTCTAGTACCAACAGATTTATCAGTCATCGCCATAACGATGTAAGTGTCTGCATAACCAGCATTTGTGATGAAGATTTTAGAGCCGTTAAGAATCCAGTAATCACCTTCAAGAACAGCTTTAGTCTGCTGTCCAGCAGCGTCAGTACCAGCACCAGCTTCAGTTAAACCGAAAGCACCGATTTTTTCGCCTTTAGCGAGTGGTACCAAATATTTTTGTTTTTGCTCTTCTGTGCCCCATTCGTAAATTGGCGCAGCACAAAGAG
>JBGSUZ010000002.1:0-6310 GCA_041753235.1 Acidaminobacteraceae bacterium | reverse complement strand
AGCAAACGACAGTATTAAAAGCACACTTGCTAGATCAATCAATACATCATTGACTACTGTCATTGTTATCAGTGGACTCTACATCTTTGGTGTAGAATCTGTTAAAAACTTTGCACTACCACTGATTGTTGGTATTTCTGTCGGTACATTCTCATCTATTTTCATTGCATCTCCAATTTGGGCATTAGTAATGGACAATCAAGCAAAAAAAGCCAACCATTACAACGCACAAACAAAATAGATTGTTTAATTACCTGTCAAAAGATTAGTTTTTACTAACAATAGTGTATAATAAGAGAGTTGAGACCTTGTCTCAGCTCTTTTTAATTTCTTTTTAGATAAGAGGTAATTACATGAAAATACATCATAACAGTATTAATGACAAGCGATGGCAGCTCATGCCTTCAATACAACATGATACCCTAGACGTTCCTAGTCACTATTCTGAACCTTTTAGACGTATCTTGGTACGCAAGCTAAAAGATGTCTCACAAGCTGAACGTTTTCTACAGCCAACTTTAGAGCAACTTCATGACCCGTTTTTACTTAAAGATATGCATCAAGCTGTTGATAGAATTCATCTAGCGATGGCGAATAACGAATCTATCTGGATTTATGGTGACTACGATGTTGATGGGATTACAAGTGTCTCGCTGCTCCTTAAGTGCTTCAATGCCCTAAAATACCCCGTTAATTTTTATATACCCGACCGCCACGAAGAAGGATACGGTCTTAACTTAAATGCCCTAGAAATGATTGCAAAGCAGGGCGGAAAGGTCCTTATAACCGTTGACTGCGGCATCACCTCAGTTAAAGAAGCCCTACTGTCTAAAGAAATTGGCCTTGATATGATTATTACAGACCACCACGAATGTCAGTCAGAAATTCCTGAGGCATTTGCTGTTATTAATCCTAAACAAGAGGCATGCACTTACCCATATAAAATGCTTGCTGGTGTTGGTCTTGCTTATAAGCTTGCCTCAGCACTTATGGGAGAATTGATTATACCTGTGCAAAAGGAATTATTGGAGCTCGCTGCCTTTGGCACCATCGCCGACATAGCGCCTTTAACCGATGAAAATAGAGTCCTTGCTAAATTTGGCCTTGAAACTTTAGCCGAATCTTCCAATATGGGCTTTGAAGCGTTGATAAAATGCTCTGAACTACAAAATAAAAAAATTACAGCTGGTCATGTAGGCTTTATGTTGGCACCTAAAATCAATGCCGCCGGGCGTATAGACGACCCTAAACTTGGTGTAATTTTACTGACAACAGAAGACCATGAAGAAGCAGAATCAATTGCTACGCTCTTAAAAGAAACCAATGATCGCAGACAGCAGCTTGAAAAAGACATACTTGAAGCAGCGATTCATCAGACTGAAACAAATATTAACTTTAAGCATGAACATATTACCATTGCTTACGGTGAAGGTTGGAACAGCGGTGTTATAGGCATTGTCGCTTCACGACTAGTTGAAAAATACCATAAACCCACGATTGTTTTTAGTATTATTGACGGAAAGGCTAAAGGCTCCGCTCGAAGTATTGACGGTTTTGATATTTTTAATGCACTTGGTCAATTCACCTCTTTATATGATAAATTCGGCGGTCATGAACAAGCTGCAGGCTTAACAATTCCTTATGAAAACTTTGAACAATTTTTAAGCCAGATTAAGAACTACTGTAAAGAAACATTAGACCCTTATCTGCTGACACCTGCCTACAAAATAGATGAGACTGTTACCGTATCAGAAGTTAGCTTTGGATTTCTTGAAGAATTATCGCGCTTAGAGCCTTATGGCATGGGCAATGCAAAACCCTTGTTTAAACTTGAAGGTGTACAAATTCAGAAAAAAGTGCTGATGGGAAAAAATAAAGAGTTCACAAAATTTGAAATTGCTGATGGTGTACGGACCTTTGAAGCTGTTTCCTTTGACCGTTCAGGCTACTATGACCGCTTCAAAGCAGGGGACATGATCGACTTGGTATGTCACCTCGACATAAATGAATTTAGAGGCACCCAGACCATCCAGTTTTTAATTAAGGACATTCGTGGTTTTAGGGAAGGACTTTTTAAGTCTGAACTACCGTTACAAATGTTTAAACGCGCTGAAGCGGCGCATATTGTCAATCTAGCGTTTAAGTTAAGTTCAACTTCACCCGTAGACACAATGGGAAATGCGTCTTTTAATTCCCCAGCTGAGAGCGGTGTGCCCGCTCCTAAATGGTCGGTAGAAAGTCTTGAAGGACTAATCTACTATTATAATAGACTTTATGATGAAGGATTCAAATCTGAAGGACTCATCATGTTTCCTAGTGAACCACGCCAAGAGGACAGTACGTTATCCTCTGTGGAAACGACGTTTGACATCGCATATGTGGCACCTTCAAAACGACTTATCTCCAATTGGATTCCTGATAGGAACACCCTTATAGATCTTTATAAGCAAGTAAGAGCAAATGTTTTTAGCAATCATTTGCCAGAAACCGTCGAAAATTGGTTATGTGCGCTCATATTAGAATCTGCTAATCTGATTACCATTACAGCAGATTCGCTGATTCTCAATCCAGCACCTGAGCAGAAAATGGATCTTTTGGCGCTGCCTATCTACAAGGCACTTCAACAATATAAATTGTATCTTGAACAATAAAGCCGCTAACGGTTAGCAATTGCAAAGAAAACACTTTAATATTTTAAGTTTTTTTGATAATATAAATAAGTCGCTATAAGCGGAAAGATTCGGATATACGGGAGGAAGAAGATGGATTTAAAATCTAAAATCAGAGAAGTGCAGGACTTCCCGAAAGAGGGTATTAATTTTAAAGACGTTACAACATTGCTCCAAGATGGGGCCGCATATCGTTTTGCCATTGAAGAATGTGTAAGACTAATATCGGACTTGGAATATGATGTAATTGTTGGACCAGAAGCGCGTGGCTTCTTAATTGGTGCTCCTCTTGCTTATGTAAGTGCAAAACCTTTTGTACCTGTACGTAAGCCGGGCAAACTTCCATCTGATACAATATCTTTTGAGTATGAACTGGAATATGGGACTGACAGTTTAGAAATTCACAAAGATGCAATTTTACCAGGACAAAAAGTGCTCATCACAGATGACCTTTTAGCAACAGGCGGTACCGTTTCGGCTATCGTAAAACTGATTGAGAGTCTTGGCGGTGTAGTCGTCGGTTTGGTTTTCCTCATGGAACTTGATTTCCTTGGTGGCAGAAGCAAAATCGGTGATTATCGTTATGAGTCATTGATTCGATACGACGCCTAATAAAGGCATGTTGAAAGAAAAGCTAGAGAAAACTCTAGCTTTTCTTTTAACATAAAGCCTTTTCTATGGTATAGTATTAACAATAGAAATCTAGTGGAAGCGCAGCAGGGTGATTAAATGAATTTAGAAAACTATATTTTAAAAATAGAGCAGTACAATCCCTATCTGAATTTAGATCGTATTATAAAGGCTTACCAATTCGGTGAATCCGCTCATAGTGGTCAGTTCCGTAAATCTGGCGAGACTTATTTCATCCACCCTATACACGTTTCCCTTATTTTGGCCGAATTGGAACTTGATGAAGATACCATCATTGCAGGTTTGCTTCACGACGTGGTAGAGGATACCAAATATACCTTTGCAGATGTTAGCAAAGAGTTTGGAGAACAAGTTGCACTGCTAGTAGATGGTGTAACCAAACTGGGTCAAATTCACTATGAGACCAAAGAAGAACGCCAAGCAGAGAACCTAAGAAAAATGTTCCTTGCCATGGCAAAAGATATTCGCGTTATTCTTATAAAACTAGCTGACCGTCTACACAACATGAGAACTCTTAAGTATATGACAGACAGCAAGAAAAAAGAAAAGGCCGAGGAAACCCTTGAAATTTATGCGCCTATTGCGCACCGCTTAGGTATTTCTAAACTCAAGTGGGAATTAGAGGACCTTAGCTTTTTATATTTAGACCCTGAGGGCTATTACGACTTAGTTTCTAAAGTCAATAAAAAACGTGAAGAACGCGAGAATAACATCAACACCGTTATAAAAGAACTAAGAGCAGCCGTTAAAGAAGACGATATACTTTGTGATATTACAGGAAGACCTAAAAACTTCTATAGTATCTATAAAAAAATGGTTTATCAAAACAAGACCTTTGAAGAAATCTATGACCTAACAGCGATTCGTGTGATTGTAGAGAGCATTAAGGATTGTTATGGCGTGCTCGGTATTGCCCATAATCTCTGGGTACCGCTTCCGGGCCGATTTAAAGATTATATTTCCATTCCAAAACCCAACCTTTACCAATCGTTACATACTACAGTAATGAGCGGTACAGGCGAAGCCTTTGAAATTCAAATTCGTACTGCTGAAATGCACAGAATTGCTGAGTACGGTATTGCAGCTCACTGGAAGTATAAAGAGGGTATAGAATCCTCACAAGACGAAATGGAGAATCGTTTGTCATGGCTTAGACAAATGATGGAATGGCAAAGAGATATGTCTGATCCTAAGGAATTTATGGATTCCTTAAAAATTGACTTATTCACTAACCAAGTGTTCGTCTTTACACCTGAAGGGGAAGTTATTGACTTACCGCTAGGTTCAACGCCTGTTGACTTTGCTTATAAAATTCACTCAGCAGTCGGCAATAAATGTGTTGGCGCTAAAGTTAATGGTAGAATTGTACCTTTGAATTTCCAACTTGCTAACGGTCAAATTATTGAAGTTTTAACTTCAAACAATTCCGCTGGCCCTAGTAGAGACTGGCTCAAATTTGTTAAATCCACACAAGCTAAAAATAAAATCAAAAACTGGTTCAAAAAAGAACGCAGAGAAGAAAATATTAAAGAAGGCCGCGATATGCTTGATAGAGAAATCAAGCGTAACGGCTTCCAGCCAAAAGAACTGCTTAAAGATGAGTGGATTGACCCAATTATTGAGAAACTTGGTATGAACACTTTAGAAGACTTGCACGCAGCAATCGGCTACGGTGGTATTATGCTCAATCAAGTTGTGCCGAAGCTCAAAGATAAGCATAAGCAAGAAAACAAACCGCAAGTAAGCTTGCTTGAACAAATGGCAGAAGGCTTTGACCATGAGCATCAGCCAAGAGAGCGTGAGAAAAAGAAAAAACCTAAAGCAGCTAACGGGATTGTCGTAAAAGGCGTAGAAGATATGCTCGTACGCTTTGCTAAATGTTGTAGTCCAGTACCCGGAGACGATATTATTGGTTACATTACCAGAGGTAGGGGTGTTACTATTCACCGCTCTGACTGTGTTAACTTTGAAAAGGCAGAGGATGCTCAAAATAGATTTATTGAAGTTGCTTGGGATAAAAAAGAACAGCAAACTTCCTATTCATCTGAGGTTCAAATTATTGCACCTGACCGTAAAGGACTCCTAGGCGAGGTTACTGTCCTTATTACAGACCTCAATTTAACCGTTACAGGTGTCAATGCCAAACTGTCAAAGAACAACATTGCCATTATAAACCTAACTTTGGAAATATCAAATTCAGATCAGTTGACTAAGCTGATTAATAAGATACAATCCATGCCTGAAATTATTGAAGTTAAACGTAACATATAAACACGTCGCCTTTGTTACATGCAAAGGCGACGTTTCCATGTCATAAGGAGGCTATCAAATGAGAGCAGTTATTCAAAGAGTTTTAGAATCTTCTGTTACCGTTGAAGGAGAAGTAGTAGGCGCTATTGGCAAAGGCATAATGGTGCTCCTCGGTGTTGAAGAAGGCGATACAGAAAAAGAAGTTCAGTATATGGCAGACAAAATCCTTGGCCTTCGCATATTTGAAGATGCAGACGGTAAAATGAATCACTCTATTCAAGAAGTAGCAGGTGAGCTCTTAGCCGTGTCCCAATTTACTTTAATGGGCGATGCGCGAAAAGGCAGAAGACCAAGTTACTCAAATGCCGCAAGACCAGAAGAAGCAAATCGACTTTACGAACTCTTTGTCAACTCGGTTCGCGAAAAAGGGACTAAGGTAGAAACCGGTGTTTTTCAAGCTGACATGCAAGTTGCACTCGTTAATGACGGTCCTGTGACGATACTCCTCGACAGTCAAAAAGTATTCTAAGCAACATCTCAGAAAGGACGAAATTTATGATTATAATTGAACGCATTCCCGCAGGCGTCTATGCGGTTAACTGTTACGTAGTCCACTGCGACGAAACAAAAGAAGGTTATGTCATCGATCCGGGCGGTTCAGAAGATAAAATCATTAATTATATAGTTCAGGAGCAAATCATTCTGAAGGGGATTTTACTAACCCATGCCCACGGCGACCA
>JBGSUZ010000001.1:0-1766 GCA_041753235.1 Acidaminobacteraceae bacterium | reverse complement strand
CTAAAATCGTTATGAGGTGATGGCATGTCTGAAAAACAATTCGTCATATTCAAGCTAGGAGATCAGAACTACTGCGCAGACATTATGAATGTCGGTGGTATCACCGAATACAAAGGAGCGACAAAGGTCCCTGAATCGCCCTACTTCGTTGAAGGTGTAATCAATCTCAGAGGCAGCATTATTCCTATTGTAAACTTGAAAAAACGCTTTAGCATTCCTGAAACTAGGAAGGCTGAAGAATGTCGCGTTATTTTATTTAACCTAAATGGCATGGATGTCGGCTTTTTAGTAGACGAAGCCAACCAGGTTATTAAAATTGACAGCGAGAACATTGATCCAACACCGGATATTTTGAAGGGTGAGGATAAAGACTACATTGATGGCGTTGGTAAGGTCGGAGAAACAATAGTCATTGTTTTAGACTTAGCAAAGATACTGACCGAAGCGGAACGTAGTCAGGTAGAACAGCTACAAATTTAGGCAATGGAGGAAGAGGTTAATGTCAGAAGTGAATTACAAGGAACTTCAAGAAAAATTATCTCACAGCTTTACAAACGTGTGGACTAAGCTTACAGATGTTCAACTTGAAGAGCTCGAGACAATTTCTAAGGAGTACAAATACTTCTTGGATCATGGTAAAACGGAGAGAACATCTGCTAGAGAAATTATTAGAATGGCAGAGAAAAACGGTTACCACCCAATTGAAAAAGTATTGGAATCTGGTAAGGTTGAAAAAGGTGCTAAAGTATACGCAATCAACAAGGATAAGTCTGTTGCACTCTTCTTTATTGGTGAAAAACCTATGTCAGAAGGTGTGCATGTTGTGGGTAGCCACATCGATGCACCTAGAATTGACATCAAACCTTTCCCACTTTATGAAGATGCGGATATGGCATTTCTTAAAACACACTACTATGGTGGGATTAAAAAATACCAATGGACTACAATTCCGCTTGCGCTTCACGGCGTAGTCATTGACAAAGATGGCAACAAAATTGACGTCTGCATTGGTGAAGATGACAATGATCCAATCTTTGTGATTACAGATTTACTCCCACATCTTGCGAAAGATCAACATGCTAAGACTTTAGCTGAAGGTATTTCAGGTGAGGGCTTAAATATTCTTGCTGGTAGCGTGCCTTATGGCGACAAAGATACTAAAGACAAAGTTAAGCTGAATGTGATGAGATTACTCAACGAGAAGTACGGTTTCGTAGAGCAAGACTTCACTGTAGCGGAACTTGAAATTGTACCTGCTGGTAAAGCGAGAGACGTTGGTCTTGATAGAGGTATGATCTCAGCTTACGGTCACGATGACAGAGTTTGTGCGTATGCCAGCCTTAGAGCAATCTTTGATATGAAGAATGCACCACAAAAGACTGCCATTGCATATTTCTCTGATAAAGAGGAAGTTGGTAGCATGGGTAATACTGGTGCTGAATCTGCTTTTCTTGAAAATACGATTGCAGAATTAATCAATTTACAATCAGATAGTTACAGCGACTTAATGCTTAGAAGAGCACTTAGCAATACAGAAGTACTCTCTGCTGACGTTTGCGCAGGCTATGACCCTAACTTTGCTGAAGCATATGACCGTAAAAACTCAGGACTTATGGGATACGGTGTGCAATTAGTTAAATACACAGGGGCTAGAGGCAAAGGCGGTTGTAACGACGCAAATAGCGAATTTGTAGCAAAGGTTAAAAATATCTTTGATGCAAATGACGTTATGTGGCAAGTTGGCGAACTTGGCAAAGTTGACCAAG